>JAPORL010000085.1 GCA_026712605.1 Pseudobdellovibrionaceae bacterium
TTTTGTTTGTTTTTTATTTTTATTTAATTTTATCAGCTGTTTTGTTTTTTCATTCTCTCTTTCTTATTCCTATAGCTTTTTTAATTTTGATTTTATATCTTTTTTTGCTTTTTTTTATGGGTGTTTATATAAAAAGAACTTACTCATTTTCTGAAATTTTACCCGGAGATCCTTATCAAATTCATTCTGATTTTGAGAAATTAAAAAAACAATATAAATTAAAAAATGTTCGTCTGCTGAAAATAAAAGACATGGAATCGGTTTATTTTTATTTCAACAGCTTTAAAACTGTTTTTATTGTTTTATCTGAAGATATTTTAGAAAATTTTAATATCAAGGATATTCTTTGTTTTTTGTCTTATGCTTTTCAAAAAGGCAAATCAGGGGATGTGCTTTTTTTGACAGTATTAAGCTCTTTCTTGTTTTTATGGGAAAAAGTGTTTTTTATTTTAAGCTATCCTTTATTTTTTTTAAAAAAAAATAAAAAAAGGTCTCTATTTTTTATGCTTAAGTTTCTATCTTTGATAAGCAGAAATGTTTTTTATAAAAATGATAAACTATTGTTTAAAACGGAATCGCAAAAAAAAGATCAAGCTCTTTCTTTATGGAAATTGGATAATTTTACAAGGTTTAATCTCTCCCCAATGCCTCTCTTTTTATCGCCTCTATTTTTAACAAAACTCTTGACGAATTATTGTGAAAAGGACTATATTTCACTACAGCCTTTAATAAAAAATAGAATAAAAAATCTTTTAGGAAGCTATCCTCCTTGATTTTTTATAAAAATGACTGCTTATTGTATTTTGTAGGTGACTTATGGAAGATACTAACAAGAAAAAAGATTTACCCGCTCCTCAATTTTCTAATTTAGTTTTATCAATAGCTTCTACGGCTTTGATTAAAATGGGATTAGATTCTAATAATCAAAAGGAAGAAAAAAACTTGGATATGGCTCGTTATAATATTGATCTCTTAGAGCTTCTTAAAACAAAGACAAAAAATAATTTAAGTAAAGAGGAGATAGAATTACTGGATTCTTGTGTTAGTGATTTAAAACTTCAATATGTGAGATTATCTTCTCAAAAAAAGGAGAGCCAATGAAAAAAGCCTTACTGATATTCATTTTTATTTTACCCTATTTTGTCTATTCTGTAGAGCCTTCAAAAGCTTTTGTTAAGTTAGCTAAAATAGTCCGCTCAAGTGTAGTTAATATTTCAACAACTAAAACAGGCTCTAGCAATATGATTCAAATTTTTCCGGGTTATGTTGTTCCTTTTACTGCGCCTGATATGACAGCTTCTGGATCCGGTTTTATTGTAGATAAAAAAGGTTTGATTATAACAAATGCTCATGTGGTGAGAACTTTTGACAAAATCCAAGTTCAATTCTCAGGAGATGATAAAAACTATTTGGCTGAGGTTTTAGGAGCAGACTCACAAAGTGATATTGCTTTAATAAAAGTTAATGTTAATAAAAATCTCAAACCTGTTATTTTGGGAGATAGCTCTAAATTAGAGGTCGGAGAATGGGTTGCCGCTATAGGAAATCCTCATGGTTATGGTCACACAATGACTAAAGGTATTATTTCCGCTGTCAAAAGGGAAATTGATGATTTGAATTTGTTTCCTCTTTTGCAAACGGATGCCAGCATCAATCCCGGAAATTCAGGAGGGCCTTTAGTTAATCTAAAAGGTGAAGTTGTGGGAGTGAATCAAGCTATTGTAAGAGGGGCAACAGGAATTAGTTTTGCTATTCCTATTAACAATGTTAAAGAAGTCCTTAAGGATTTAAAATCTTTTGGATTTGTTAGAAGGGCTTTTATTGGAGTTCATTTTCAAGCTGATGGAGAAAAAGGGGCTGTTGTCAGTTATGTTGTTCCCGGCGGTCCAGCTGAAAAAGCAGGATTGAAAAATCAGGATCGAATTATCAGTTTTGCAGGAAAAGAGATAAATCAAGCGAGGGATTTACCTAAGGCAGTTCGTAAAGCTAAAATAGGGGAAAAAACTAGTATAAAAGTTATGCGTAACAACAGGATTTTAGCTCTAGGTATAAGACCTCAAATTTTAAAAGAAAATCAAACAGTTTATCAAAAGGGACAGCCATCAGATAAAAAAGGACAAGATATTTTTGGTCAGTTTCAACTGATTGATCCCAGTCCAGCTCATTTAAAAGCCTTTGGACACCCTGGCTGGACAAAACATCCTATTGTAATCAATTTAAAATCTAACTCTATGGCTTTTAATTTTGGTTTAAGAAATTATGATATGTTATTTAAAGTGGATGGAGTTGTAATTACAACAGTTAGAGAGGCTAAAAGACGGATTAAAAAAGGAAGAGCTTATAATTTACAAGTATTGAGATATGATCACATGTCAGATCGTTATAGTATTCAATTTATTCGTGTTAGTTTTTAATTTTTAGTCTAGTTTTGACTTTTATAGGCTAAAATTTTATACATTTTGTGTCTAAATTTAAAGTAGAAACCTTATATCTAAATTTATATGAAAATTACAGATGTAAAAATCAACTTAGTCTCACATCAAGAGCCGTTAAAAGCTTTTGTTAGTATTACTTTTGATGCTTGTTTTGTAGTGCATGATTTAAGGGTTATTAAAACACAGGGTAAAACTTTTATAGCCATGCCTAGTAAAAAAATAAAGGATGTCAATCGTCAAATAGATATTTATAAAGATATTGCTCATCCTATTAACTCAGAGATGAGAGATTTAATAGAAAAAACAGTCTTAGAAAAATACAAATCAACTGTTGAGGATATCGTTTAAACTACTCTTATTTTATTAAAAATCCTTGATTTTTTATTAAAAATCATAGATATTTTTCTTTCAATGGGGTGTAGGCAAGCGGTAAGCCAACAGATTTTGGTTCTGTCATTCGCAGGTTCGAATCCTGCCACCCCATCCAATTTAATTTCAATATATTGTGATTTTAAATGAAATTTTTTTATAGTTTTATTTTTTTCTTTTTTATTTCTTGTTCTGCTCAAAAAGATTTGTCTTTGGCAGAAAATCTCTGGAAAACTCTTCCTGTTCAACATGAGGGTCGTATAAAACCTTTTGATACTTTTTCAAGAGAAACTTTAAGACAAATTTATGGAAAAGATCATTATAAAAAAAGATCAGCTGTTGAAGTTATTTTATTGTGGCTCCTTGTTCCTGATATGTGGGACAGCGCTAATCTAGTTTTTGTAGAAAAAGATATAAAAAAATCTTTAAATTTAGATTTAAAGCAGAAACATTTTTCTGTTTTGGATTTAAGTAAAAATTCTAAACTGAGTTTGCAACTGTCTGAACTTCAGTCCCTAAGGCAACAATCTACTGAACTAGATTCTTATTTTCAGCAAATAGAAAAACTTGAAACAAGACTTATTCTTTTTTCTGCTGTTAAGAGTGGTTATTTGATAAGCTTAGAGCCTCAAAAAGATAAATCCTCATGGCTATCTCTACCTGAGTTAACCCCTTCAGTACAGAAACAGATCACTCAGGTTATAAAAAGCTATATCGCTTTAATTTCAAAAAATATACCCTCTGAATTTAAAAATTCTTCTCAATTATCTTCATTAGATATTAAAGATTCCTCTTCTTCAAAGGAATCCTTTTCTGAGTTTAAAAATCGTATCACTCAATTTAAGTCTTTATTTATAAAAGATAAAAAAATAATTTCACAAATAAAAGCAGAGGTTTTTTATAATAGTTTAAAGCCTTTTAATAAGGCATGGGTATTTTATCTTTTATTTTTACTGGCTTATTTAGTGCTTGTAATTTTTAAACAAGAAAAGCTGTTTAAGTATACTATGCCTTTTGTCTTTATAGCTTTTGGCTTTCATGCTTTGGGAATGATTTTTCGCTCTTATATTATGGCGCGCCCTCCAGTTTCTAATATGTATGAGACTGTGATTTGGGTGCCTTTTGTGGCCTTAATTGCTGGCTTTGTTTTTTACTTAAGAGGGAATAAATGGCCTTTTATAGCCAGCGCTATTCTTTCTTTTTTCTGTCTTCTATTAAGTAGTTTAGCGCCTGAGGTTTTAGATGGCCGATTACAGCCTTTAGAAGCTGTTTTAAGATCTTCTTTTTGGCTTACGACTCATGTTTTAACAATCACTATGAGTTACTCCTTCTTTTTTTTAGCTTTTGTTTTGGGGGATATAGCCTTGATTTCTTATTTGATAAATAAAAAAGAGCCTCTTGGTTTTGTGGAAAAGATGTCTCAAGCTATTTATCGCTCTATTCAATGGGGAGTTGTTTTTTTAGCTGGAGGAACAATTTTAGGAGGAATATGGGCTGATTATTCTTGGGGAAGATTTTGGGGCTGGGATCCTAAAGAATCTTGGGCTTTAATTAGTTTGTTGGCTTACTTGGCTTTATTGCATGGAAAACTTATTGGCTGGGTTTCAGCTTTTAATTTATCTTTATTTTCAGTTTTAATTTTTTTCTTAGTCATTATGGCTTGGTATGGAGTGAATTTTGTTTTAGGAGCGGGACTTCACTCTTATGGTTTTGGATCAGGGGGTATAGAATATGTTTCCGCTTTTCTGGTTTTACACCTTATTTTATGCGCTTTAGCCATTCGTAAAAAATTCATCAGCTCTTAATAAGATTATTATGACATTTTTTGAATTTTCTTTTTTTAATTGGCTCTATTTATTTATATCCTGTTTAATTTTGTTTCATTGGCTTTACATTATAAAACTGGGTTTAGAATTTAGAAAAATCAACCTTGATTTTTCTAATTTTTTAAACAAAACGGGTATCACTAAACAAAAATCCTTTCCTAAAGTCTCCGTTATTTTTTCTGCTAGAGATGAAGAGCTTTCTATAAGGAGAACTCTTCAATCTTTAAGTGATCAAAACTATAAAAACATGGAAGTGATAATGATTAATGATCGCTCAAAAGATAAGACAGCTTTGATTATGGAGGAGTTTTCTAAAAAATACTCTCATTTTAAAAAAATAGATATCAAAGAATTGCCAAAATCATGGCTGGGGAAAACCCATGCTCTTTATTTGGGAGCAAAACAAGCTCAAGGAGAATATTTTTTATTTACAGATGCTGATGTTTGGTTTGATCCAAAAGCTATAGAAAAAGCTCTATCCTTTTTAATTGAAAAAAATTTAGATCATTTAACTTTAACACCAGACTTAAAATCTAAAAGCGCGCTTTTATCTTCTTTAAAGCTTTTTTTTGTTGTTGTCTTTTTTCTTTATTCTAGACCTTCTAAAATAAAGGATAATAAATCTTATATGGGAGTAGGCGCTTTTAACTTAATTAAAAAATCTGTTTA
Source organism: Pseudobdellovibrionaceae bacterium (assembly GCA_026712605.1). Lineage (GTDB taxonomy): Bacteria > Bdellovibrionota > Bdellovibrionia > Bdellovibrionales > UBA1609 > JACOND01. The sequence continues at coordinate 5,300 of JAPORL010000085.1, forward strand.
TCAAAAAATAGGAGGGCATAAAAAGTTAAGATTAGAAGTGATAGATGATGTTGGTTTAGGGCGTTTGGTTTTTCTCAACCGTTTTAAAAGTTATCTTGCTAGTGGGAGAGATTTACTTAATATTTATTGGTATAATAGCTCTAAAGAAATGTTTAAAGGTTTAGAAAAAAATGTATTTTCTATTATCAATTATTCCATTTTAAAATTTATTTTAGCTAATTTTTATTTTTTTACAGTTTTTTATTCTCCTTTTATTTTTATCTTTTTTTCTTCTAGTGTTTTTTTAAAAATTTGTTTTTCTTTTAATTTGTTTTTAATGTTAGCTGTGTTTTTTAATACAGCTAAAGAGTTAAGGTATAATCCTGTTGTCAGCTTAATAACGCCTTTTTCATTTATTTTGCTTCATTTTAATTTTATTTATTCTGTTTTTAAAGTTTTAATCTTACAAAAGATAGTATGGAGAGACACTTCTTACTCTTTAAAAGAAATTAAGACTTATTTAAAAGATAGGGATTATAGACTGGAATAGTCTAAAAACAAGTACTGAATTTTGAAAAATTATTTATTACTTAAAATTTCATAGATATAAGCTGTTCAATGATTTCAGATTTGAACCTTAGTTATAAAGTTTAAGTCTCTTGATTAAAGGTTTGTAAGATAGAAAGCTAAAAGCGAGTTCGGATTTGAACAGATAGCGACTGTAAGTCGCTCTATGTCCAACTGTATGTCCGAGTTTTTAAGACTTAATTTATAAATATCTAATTTTCTTGGTTAAAAGC
>JAPORL010000092.1 GCA_026712605.1 Pseudobdellovibrionaceae bacterium
GAGTTCGGATTTGAACACATAGCGACTGAAGGTCGCTATGTGGCAAACCGCATGTCCAAAGTTTTTGAACCGTATTCATAAATGTTTAACTATCTTGATAAAAAGTTTGTAAGATAGAAAGCTAAAAAGGAGTTCGGATTTGAACAGATAGCGACTGAAGGTCGCTATGTGGCAAAACGCATGTCCGAGTTTTTAGCTTTGTATCTTATAAGCTTTTCACACAAATCAAATTTTTACATGTTCTATAATAGATAAGGCAGTTTATATAGATTAAATGATTTTTTTAGTGAATACAGTTTTATGATCCAGTAAATAAGATTTTTCCAAAGTGTTTTTAGAAATCAATAATATATTATCCTCTAGTTGATGGGCTGAACTTAATCTAAAATGACCTGATCTTAGTCCTCCTAAATACCAACGCTCGTCAGCTATATAAATAATATCCCACTTTTCCGCTTTCATTTTTTCAATAGCCGTTTTGGAAAGGCTGATTTCCCCTTCTTTTAGTTTATCATCTATTTGCAGTTTTAAGCCTTTTGCTCTTTTCCCTATTTTTAGATTGGGTTTCCCTTTTTTAAAAGACCACATGGCTTTATCAATGCTGTTTAATGTGTAGCCTTGTATTTTTTCTTTATCTGCCGGTTGAGTAAAAAGACAGACTATCACTCCTGTTAAACCGGAAGTTAGCATGCCGAATAAAGCTCTAAATAAAAAAGGATCTCCTGTTGGAGATCCATAGAAAAAATTTCTAAGAGGATAAATCCATTCAGGGAATTTTAAAGTCATAAAAGTCAAAACGACTCCCACTATTAGAGCAGAACAAGCTGATATAGAATTAAACCTATTCCATAACATCCCTAAAAGGAGAGTTGTTACAATAGAGGGAATAATAACCATAATTCCTTTGTAATGAATGGACATCAATGTTCCTTTTTGAAAGAAAAACCAAATTGTCAGCAATAAGCTCAAAAAGGTAATGGCTAGAGTGCTTAGTTTTGCTGTTTTTAAGTAATGTTTGTCTGAGGCCTTTTTATTAATTAAGGGTTTATAAATATCATAAATAAAGATAGCTGTAGCGGCGTTAATTAAGGTGTCTATAGTGGACATTAAAGCCGCCAGTAAAGCGGCTAAAACAATTCCTAAGACAATGGGATTGTGCTGTATAACATAGCCTACAACATTTACAAAAGTGTGATAGGTATTTTCAATTTGCAGGGCTTCTGAAGAGATAAGAGATGATCCTAAAGCGGCTTCCTTTGTTAAAATAGATTTTCCTATCCATCCGACAGAGCCTACTACAAGAGCAGAAAGAGGCAAAGTAATAAGGAGATTAGCCACTCCAGCTAAACGAGCCTCATTAACACTGCGAATGCTTAGAAATCGCATTAGAAAACCCTGATTGAGAAAAAGAAAGGCAATGCTTCCCGCTAAGGCGTCTCCCCAAAAAATACCTACAGAATTAAAATAAGGATTGCTTCTAAAAGGAGCGAAAGGTAGACGATGCTCTATAGGTAGGTAAGAAATAAACTCATCCAAACCGCCCAAAGCATAAAGCCCGTAGCCAAAAGCTAAAAAACCGGCTAGATAAAGAATGACCCCTTGAACTAAATCGGTAAAGATGACAGCAGTTTGTCCTCCTAAACTGACATAAGTTCCTAAAAAGAAAGTGATAAGGGGCAAGGTCCAAACAGGAGAAAAGCCAAAAATTCCTTGAAAAGCCAATCCAATTGTGAACAGGTTATAACCTATGTAGTAAAAAATATAGGCTAACAATATAAAAACTGTTATATAGCGTGTGACCGAATTGAATCGTTTTTCAAAATATTGAGGAATAGAGCGAGTCTTAGTAAAATACATTAAAGGAAGCCAGCCAAAAAAGAACAAAGGAGTGATAAACCAGTCATTCATATAAGCCATAGCGCTATTTGTCCCTGTGTTTAAGCCTTGTTCTGAATATTTTAAATAACTGTAAGCGCCTATTCCTGTTGCCATCAGGCTAACAAAGGGAAGCCACCATGCAAATCTTTGTCCACTGAAAAAGAAATCATGAATATTAGAGCTGAACTTTGAAAAATAGGAGCCAAAAAAAGTCACCATTATAAAATAAGAAAGAACAACTCCTATAATAATACCTAAGGTGATGCCTGAAATTTCTATGCCAAAATTCATAAAATAAAAACTCCTCTATTTTTTGAATACACTTAAGTTTGTTCTTTTAATATTAAAATTTTATTGGTAAGTGAATAGCGGAATAAATCCAAAAACCATGAAGAAAAAACATAAAAAAAAGCCCGTAGACTAGGGCTATTAACCAATAAAGCTCTTGCTTTTTTCTAAGTGGCTCAATTTGTCTTGTAAAAATGAAAACTAAACTGCTAACAAAAACAATGACTCCCATTCCATAAGTGTACAGATAACTGATCCAAGGACTGTTTTCACCTAACTTAAAGGCTAAAAAACGAGGGTAGGCATAACAAAAAGCTATAAGGATAAATAGGCTAGCTAAGGCAACAATAGGCTTTATAGAGATTCTTTTCATCAGAGCTATTTAACACTGGAATAAACATGATTCAAGAAATTTTATGTGAATTAAGAAAAGCCCAGTTTAAAAAGTGTGATTTACTATTGATTTTTTGATTTTTTAGTTGATTTTTATTAAAATCACCCCTATAAGTTTTTGCAAACACTTAAAGAAGGAAATACATGGCTGAAAAAAAATTAAAGAAGAAAAAAACAACAGCTAAAGCTACTGCAAAAAAATCAAAAACAAAAAAAAACCTTGTAAAAAAGGCTAAAGTAAAAAAGGTAGCTGTTAAAACTAAAAAAGCTACAGCTGTTAAAGCCGTATCTAAAAAAAAGGTAGCTATTAAAACTAAAAAAGCTACAGCTGTTAAAGCCGTATCTAAAAAAAAGGTAGCTGTTAAAACTAAAAAAGCTACAGCTGTTAAAGCTGTATCTAAAAAAAAGGTAGCTATTAAAACTAAAAAAGCTACAGCTGTTAAAGCTGTATCTAAAAAAAAGGTAGCTGTTAAAACTAAAAAAGCTACAGCTGTTAAAACAATCTCTAAGAAAAAATCAGATGTTAAAAGTAAAGCTAAAGTTCTTAAAGTAACATCTAAAAAAGTAGCAGATGTTACAAAAGATTCAACTGTCAAACTTTCTCCTGATAAAGAAAATTTGAAAAAAAAATCTACCAGTACAGCTACCAAAAAAACAACTACAAGAAAAAGAAGGGTATCTAAAAAAAATATAGGTCCCTCTGTTGAAGAAGTTAAACAATGGCAAAAGCTATCAAAGCAGAATGAGGGAAAGAGAACACCTGCCTATGATATGGCGAAAACTTATGATGAAATAAATGCGATTAAACATAGTAGTTTTGGATTGGGTTTTATTTTAGATAGATATGACAACCGTTTAAAAGTTTTGTTTGAAGAAGGAACAAAAGTTTTAATTTCAAATTATAAAAATTAGATAAGGTTTAAATATGGCAAAAAGTGATTTGGCGCAATTTGACGGACTGGTTACAGATATAGGAGCTGGAGGACTTTATAAGGTCCAATTGGAAAAAAATAAAGTGCAAGTGTCTGCTAAGCTCTGTGGTAAAATGAGAAGGTATAATATTCAAGTCGTTTTAGGAGATCGTGTAACGGTAGGCTTTTCTCCTCAAGATCTTAAAACGGGTTTAATTATCTATCGTTACCGTTAAAAAACCTTTATTATTTATAATGAGTTATAATTTCTATAGTATTTTACATTTTTCATCAATTACAGCTTTAAGTCTTATTCTAGGAGCTTTATGGACTCTTTATATTTATAAGGACTACAATAAAAAAACAAGAAGGCTTTTATTAAGCTTTCATGGAATTACAATGTTTTTGATTTTTCTGGCTGGTTTTGGTTTGATTGCGAAGCTCAAAATAGCTTGGCCTTGGCCTTTTTGGATTTATGCAAAACTTATACTTTGGTTATTTTTAGCTATAACACCTATTTTTCTAAAAAAATCAGGTCAAAAATTTCGTTCTTCTTCTAGACATTTTTTAAGTTTAGCTCTGATTTTTATTTTGATTTTTCTAGCTATCTTGTTTGTAAAATTCAAATAATAAACATACATTTAATATAAGTTAATTCTTTATAGACAAAATATATGTTATCTAATTTGTATAAACTCCCAAAGCCACTTATAGCTTTCTTAGTTATAGGAGGAGCTATCATTTTTATTTTGCTTAATGATCCGCCTCATACTTTCTGTGACACACAAGTAGAGCATTTTAAGTCTATTCAAACAGGATTTGTCTATCCAGACAGAAAAGATTTTCATGAGGAAAAATCTCGTTTAAAAAGAAAACAGCAACTTTGCCAGTCAGAAAATACTCCCGGAGCTTGTTATGAGTATTTTTTTTATTTAAGAAAGTTGTTAAAAGATTTTCGTGTTTTATCTACAAAGTGTCAGCTTTATATTTTTTCTGATATAAAGGTAAAATCTGCTTTGACCTCAGCTTTAACTTTAATGACAGCTTTGGCTTGGAGGAAAGAAGTTTTAACAGGTCGTGTGAGTAAATACAATTGGCTCAATCGCTCAGACATGACTTTATTTTGTAATATAAAGGATAAATACATTCAAAACTATGGAATGGAAACTTATAAAAAACTAGAAGGGCAGATTTTAAGTTTGCTGAACACCGAAAATAAAAATAAAAATTTAATTTTAAAGTGGAGTATTTTATCTGAATCTTGCCTTAAGTATAAGTAGTTTTGAGTGAAAAGCTTAGTAAGATACAAAGCTAAAAACTCGGACATGCGTTTTGCCACAAAGCGACTTGCAGTCGCGTTGCGTTCAAATCCGAACTCGTTTTTAGCTTTGTATCTTACAAGCTTTTAATCAAGAGACTTAAATTCTTATAAATAAAACTCAAAAGCTTAGACATGCCTTTTGTCACAAAGCGACTTTCAGTCGCTATGTGGCTTGAATTCAAGAAATTTAATATTTTAGATTTTAAACCGATTATTAAAATCATCTCTGATTCTTTGATATTTTATCATAGCCTTTATTTCTTTAAAGCATCTATTCTATCATCTAAAGCATCTATTCTATCATATAAAGCACCTATTCTATCATGTAAAGGATATATACTATCATATAAAGCATATATTCTATCATATAAAGCATCTCTTCTATCATCTAAAATAAATATCTTTAACAACTCCTTATCTAAATCATATGTCTCATTTTCTACTAAAGTAACTACCTGATGTTTTAAATCATAGAAATTATAATCAAAGAAATTATCTTCTAAATCTTTTACATCATCTTCTAAATCAAAGAAATTATCGTCTAAATCTTCTTCTGCATATTCTAAATCTTCTAACTCTTCTTCTGCATCTTCTACATCATTATTTCCCTCCTTATTTTCTAAAGCAACTATCTTATTTTCTAAATCATCTGTATCCTTTCTTAAATAAATTGCCTCCCGTTTTATATCCCCTCTTAAATGAACTGTTTCGTTTTCTAAAGCAACTATCTCATTTTCTAAATGATTTATCTTGTTAGAGATTTCCAGTTTAAGATTTGTTTCTGGATCACCATTATTTACATTATTAGTGGTAGTAGGAGTATAATCATTTCCATAAGCTACAAATAAATATAACATTGCAAATAAAGTAAAAATAAATTTCATAATATAACTCTTTTTTATTTTGTAATTTTTAGTTATTTCTATTGATTTGTCAAATCAATGGAAAAAATTTCCTGTTTTTTTAAGAACCTTTTTAAGGCTACTTTAAAAATTCTGATAAATTTTCTTCAATTAACAGAAAACTGATTGTGATAGTATCAAAAAAATATATGGAATTTCATAACCTTGATGATATTAGTGGTTTTATAATAAGACCTTCTATAATAAATAACTTTTCTACAGGAAGTTGGAATGTGGGATTTGTTAGTGAAGAAACTTTGGAAGATCAACTATCTTGAATCATTGTATCTTACAAGCTTTTCACTTAATTTTTAAAACATGGAAAAAGGATCTCTATCTG
>JAPORL010000128.1 GCA_026712605.1 Pseudobdellovibrionaceae bacterium
AAAAGGCTAACTTATTTCTCCTCAAAAATCAAATGGAGTGGCTATTTAGTTTAAATCCAAACTGATTTTATAGATTTTAGATATGATGCTTTAGGAAATTAAATATAATTTTCAAAATTATTTGATTTTGAGCTAAATTATTTTCTCTATTCTTCCGATACTATAGTTAAAGTAACTTAAGGAGAAAAATATGTCATCTACTACAAACAAAAAATCAGCTTTTCTTGTATGTATAGGCGGAGATGAAAAACAAAAATCTCTGATTTCTAAATTTGCAAAAAAAAATCAATTAAAATTTACGACTTACACAGAAACAGAATGGGCTACTTTAGAAGAAATTGATCAGTACATCCATGAAGAAGATCTTTCTAAACAGATTATTAATCTCCCTATAGGATCTAATGACAGTTTCTCATTAGATAAAATACAAGAAAAAACAATCAAAAAAGTAACACAAATCAAAAAAATCAATATCAATGAAGCCGCTAAAAGATTAAAAATTGGAAGAGCCACTCTTTATAGAAAATTGGAAAAGTATGGTCTAAGCCATAAAAAGAAAAGAGAAAACAAAAATAAAGCCGCTTAAGATTTTCTTTGTTTATTTTTTCTCAAAGTCTGATAACAGTCTTTAATTCCTTTTTGGAACTTAACAATCAAATCTGTTTGATTTTTTTTATTGAGTCTTTTTTTTGCTGATCTAAAATCAGCTAGAAACTTTCCTTTTGTCAGTAAACAAGAGTTTAAAAAATATTTAAAGGATTTCGCCTCTTCATTATTATTAAATAAAATTTTCGCCAAGAGTTCATTTAAGATTGTAAAATCTGGAGACAATTTTTGCGCAGAAATTAAATAAAGACTAGCCATTCTAGGAAATTTATCCTTAAAGTAAAGACCTGTTTTATATTGCACAAAAAAAGACTCAGGGAAGGTTTTAGCAGTTAAAATCAATTTTTCTTCTCTCTTTTTTTTGTCAGGAAGACTCAAAGAAAGAATTAAGTGACTCAAAGGATCTTTAGGGTTTTTTCTCACAGACTTAGCGCAAGTCTTCAAACTTTGTTTAAAAAATTGATTATCATAATAAGCCTTACATAGAGGAATGTAATGTTTGTTATTTTTCAAATTTTTCCACATATCTTTTATAACATCCAAAGAGGCTTTGGTGTTTTTATCTATTCCAGTTTCAGGATCCACAATTGTTAAAGTATCTATTAAAAAGTTATAAGCTTTTAAATGTTTAGGGTTTAATTTTAAAGTTTGATTTAGATTTTCAATAATCTTTTTTTTGCTCTCTTCTTGTTCTATTAAAATTTCTTTGGCTAAATGTGGCTTTTCTAACAATTCCTGATCAGCTTGAATATATTTATTATTATGGGCCTTAGCTAGTAAGAAAAAAGAGTCTGGATTTTTAGGATAATTTACAGAAAGAGTATTCAACACATTGATTTGATTTTTAAAGTCTTTTTTATTTTCGTAGACTTGAGCTAAAAGTGACAAACTTTCAAAACTAGCTTCATTATAAAGAGAGTTTTCTAAGAACTTAACAGCTTTTTTATACTCATCTGATTTTAAAGGCTCACTTTCTAAAACTTTTATAAAATCTTCAAAAACTTTTTTTATTTTATTAGTTATAATCTGATTGGGGTTTTCTTTTAAATCTTTTTCTTTTTTTTGAGATTCAGCCCTTTCAATTAATCTATCTGATTGAGTAGGTCTTTTGTCTAGATTTACTAAGGAAGAGGTCTCTTGAGATTCAGTCTTTTCCGCTGACATGTCTGATTTAACAGGTCTTTCAGAAGAAAAAGCCTTTAAAGGATAGGCTAAAAATCCAAATAAAACAAAATAAAAAATTAAAAAGCTTATTTTCATAGATAATTTTTTTAATTCTAAAAAAAATCACATAAAAAATCAAAATACTTTTTAAGTATTTCAGAAAATTAGCCGATTTATACCATACTTGAAGATTAAATTTAGAAAAAAATGGCTAAAAAAAATATCTCTGTAATCTCTCTTTCAAACTACAAAAAAAATAAGTCAAACAAAGCTGTAAGCAAAAAGCAAAAAAATAATACTGATAGCTCTATTAAGCAACAAAAATCTAATAAATCAAAGATTTTTTACATGTCTCACTATCTGAAAACAAAAAAAACTCCAACTTTAAAAAAAACATTCTATCAAATTACAAAACAAGAAAACAAAAATATAGTCCCTCTAGATAAGTATAGATCAGAAAAGAAGAATAAATCTTCTTGGAGGAAATACACAATAGAAGCTTTAAGTGTTTCTGGTATGACTTTTTTATTTTTATTTACTTTTAATGTAGCTTCTTCTTTCTTCTATGATTCCTCTTCAAAGATTTTCGTAAACAAAAGCTCAAAAAAATCCTCATTTAGGGAAATAGCGCGAGAAAAACCAAAAGATAAAACGGATTTACTGTCTCAAAAGGAGTGGATTAAAAAAATACGTCAACTAAAAAGAGAAAATGTCATTTTAGGAAGAAAAGCTAACTCCTCAGATTATATAGGTTTTTAAAACTTTTTTGAAAATTTAAGATCGTATTCCCTCTTACTAAAAAAGTTCAGGAGAAAAGCCACGTCTCATATTATTTTCTGTCGTAATCTTAGGATTTAAGAACTGCTTAATATAGTCTTCAGCTCCGGTTTTACTTCCCAAACCTGACATTTTTATTCCTCCAAAAGGATGACGCTTAACCATAGCTCCTGTACAGTTTCTATTGATATAAAGGTTTCCCACTTCAGCTAACAATTTAACTTTCTTTATATGCTCTGGATGGCGAGAATAAAAACCTGCTGTTAATCCAAACTTTGTTTGATTAAGAGCTTTTATAGCTGAGTTTAAATTTTTTACTTTATAACAAGTTAGAATAGGAGCAAAAAGCTCCTCTTGCATTAAATCAGAATCTAAACGCTCGCTCAAATAAACAAAGGGATAAATAAAATAAGAAGAATCTTTAAAAGAATGATGAGATAATTTTAAACTCTTTTCATTTTTTATAAATTTTTTTATTCTTTCAAAAGAATCTTTATCAATAAGAGGGCCTAAACTGGCTGAAGGGTCTTCAGGATTAACAACTACTAAACTTTCTACAGCTGGTAAAAACCGCTCAATAAACTTTTCATAAATATCTTCCAAAATAATGAGCCGGCTACAAGCTGAACATTTTTGACCTTGAAAGCCAAAAGCTGATTGCAAAACGCCACTGACCGCTTCATCCAAATCTGCAGAACTGTCAACAATAATAGCATTTTTTCCTCCCATTTCCACAACACATTTTTTTATATCCTTTTGCCTTTTTGAAATAGGGCTAGCCTTTTTTATAATTTGAGCCCCTACTTCAAAAGAGCCTGTAAAAGAAATTAAAGAAATTTTTGGATGTTTGACTAAATAATCTCCCACCTCTTCACCTTTACCTGGCAAAAAAGAAAAGCTTTCCTTTGGGAAGCCACTAGCTAATAATAATTTAACCAATTCAAAAGCAATAAGAGAGCTTTGTTCTGCTGGTTTAATTATGATTGTATTGCCACAAACTAAAGGGGCTACAGTCATACCTGTTAAGATAGCTAAAGGAAAATTCCAAGGAGCTATCACTGCTGTTGGGCCTACAGCTTCATATCTGAAAAAACTCTCTTCACCTGAAATTTTATCTGTTAATTGATAAATCGCTATTTTTTCATAAGAGTTTGCATAATAATTACAAAAATCAATAGCTTCAGTCACATCAGCAACAGCTTCACTCCAAGTCTTACCGACTTCAAAAACCTGTAAAGCAGATAATTCAAATAATTTTTTCTCCATAAGTTTAGATAATTTTTTTAAACAGAAGATACGATCTTCCGCTTTCCACTCTTTCCATTCTTTAAAAAAATCATTAGCAATAGTAATGGCTTTTTCCGCTTGATTTTTATCAGAAAAATAATTTTGGCTAATAATTTGACTAATTCGGCTAGGGTTTTCTCTTTCAAAAATTTGAGAAGATTTTTCTTCTAAGCCTTTTAAAACCAAAGGAACTTCTAAAGGAAATTTATCTTTCCAATCATCAAGAGCTTGCTGAAATTTTTTTCTATTTTCTTTAATATTAAAATCTAAAACAGGAAAGTTAGAAAAAGAATTTTGAGTAGTCTTTAATTCTTTTGTTAATTTTTTTCTTTTAGGAGCCATTAACAGTTTTTCAGGAGTTTGATTTTTTATAAAAGAATTTAAAATAAAAGACTGATTAGCACTATTTTCTAAAAGCCGTCTTACCAAGTAAGACATTCCTGGAATTAAATCTCCAACTGTACAATAAAGACGAACTAAATAATCTTTTTCTTTCAAGCTATGAGCCAGTCCTTCCGCCATCCCGTACAAAACTTGAAACTCTAAAGACTTATCAGGATACTTTTGGTGATAGGCTAAAGCACAAGCAACGGAACGAATATTATGGGATCCAACAGCTATTTTTATATTTTGAGATTCTTCAAACAAAAAAGAAAGACAGTTTTCAAAATTGGCATCTGTTTCTTCTTTTTTAGTCCAAACAGGTATAGGCCAATTTTTTTGCTTTGCCAATAAAACTTCAGAATCCCAATAAGCCCCTTTTACTAAACGAACTGTAAGCTTTTGTCCTCTTTTATTAGAAAACTCTTCCAATTGTTTTAAATCCTCAAAGCTATCTTTTAAATAAGCTTGTATCACTATTCCAAAGTGAGGATAGTTTTTTAATTCTTTTTCCATCAAAAGCTCTTTAAAAGTTTCTAAAAATAAAGTTTTAAATTTATACTGTTCCATATCTAAATTGATAAAAAGAAACGCCTCAACAGCTTTTTGAAATAAAGGACGAAGTTTATTTTTTAAATGTTTTTTAGAGTATTCCCAAGCCTCTGGTTTAATTTGAGAAAAAAGAGAACTGGCTTTAACAGAAATATTAATTTTTGGTATTTCACCAAATAAATCTTTTTCAAGCTGTTCTTTTTTTGACCATGTTTTTTGAACAGAAAGTAATTGATTTATCATATCTAAATAAGCTTGGTTGTAAAATTCAGCTTCTTTTTCAGATAAGGTCGCCTCCCCTAAAATATCCATAGAAAAAGCTAGACCCTTATTCCAATTCTTTGACAGAGTTTTCAAAGCTGATGAAATATCAGAGCCTGTAATAAACATTTTTGCAACTTGAGTAATTTGTTGTTTTATATTCTTAACCATTAAAGAGGGAAACATTTTATTTAAACCAGAACTGATAAAACTCATTTTTTGATCTTTAAAATATTCATTGAAATGAGAAAGAAACTGCTCATCACTAGAAAGACTTGGCAAAACATCAATAAAACGAAACAAACTCGTTTTTAAATCCTTATTTTTCATTGTCCATAAGAGCATCTTTTTATACCACCAATTTTTCTCTAAAAAAACACTTTCATGCTTTTGACTTTGTTTTAAAAGTTCTGATCCTTTTTCAAAAATAAGCTGTTCTAAATTTTTAGACATGTCTTACAAGTATTACAAAATCTCTTTTAATATTTCAAGCTTGCTTATAGGATATCTGCTCTTACTCTTTAACTTTTTAGCTTATAAGAAATTAAATCTGAAAAGAAAAATAGCGGGGAATAATATACATAACTTTCCAAAGTTATTAATCTGTCTAAAGGCAATAAAAAAGCTGAAAAATTTCAGACATGCGTTTTGCCACAAAGCGACCTATGGTCGCTGTGTGTTCAAATCCGAACTTATTTTGAGGCTTTTTTATTGCCTTTAGAAGAGATAGAATAAATTTAATCTTTTCTGGAAAGTTATGTATATAATTCCTAAAATAGCTTAAAAATCTTCCATGATTTTTTCCTTATAGAATTTGCCCCCAGCAAATTCTATAGAACGCTCACTCAATTCAAATCCCTTTGAAAATTCAGTATCTAAGCAAGTGGCGGAGAGGGAGGGATTTGAACCCCCGAGACCCGTGAAGGTCTGCCGGTTTTCAAGACCGGTGCAATCAACC
>JAPORL010000042.1 GCA_026712605.1 Pseudobdellovibrionaceae bacterium
CACTTTTTCTAATCTAAAAAGAGCAAGAAAGCTTGTTGAGTTTGTTTTATCAAAAAAGGAGTTAGGAGTTTATGATATAAAAAAGCTCAGGATAGAAAAAGAGAGTTTTAAAGAAAGCCGTAAAGCTGATCTTATTTTATCTATTCCTTTTAAAAAATCAGCTAAAATTAGAGCCAGAATTTTTATTTTATGTGAGCATAAGAGTCATTATGATAAAGGTCTTTTTTGTCAGGTTTTAGACTATATCATTTTACTTAGGAATTGGCTTATAAAACAAGCAGGTCATGCTGAGCTTATAATACCAGTGTTATTTTATCATGGCAGAAAAGCTATGAAATGGAAAGGCTCACTTTTAGAAGATGATTTTAAAGGCTTTTTTAACAAAATTCCTATTGAAACTAAAAAAGATATGTTAAACTTTAACTTGAGAATAATAAACACAAAAGACTTAAAAGTCAGGAATTGGTTTAAAAAAAAGGCTAAGGAGTGTTGGGGATTTATAAGACTATTAGATGAGATATGGGATATAAAAAACCCAGATAAAGAAAAAGTTAGAAGGATTATAAAGGATTACTTTGGGAGTGAGTTAAAAGGAGCGACAAAAGAGAAGGAAAAAGAGCTTGCGATAAGTGTAATTAGCTATTTACAATCAGCTGGAGGATTAAGAAAAGCGGTATGGAAATCAGCAGAAAAGCTATTAATAAAAGACAACATAATGAGAGGAGGAACTTATATGGGAGCAATAGAAAGAATTAGAGAAGAGGGTATGCAAAAAGGTATAGAAAAAGGCATGCGACAAGGCAGACAAGAAGGCTTAGAAAAAGGAATGCAACAAGGCAGGCAAGAAATCATTTTAAACCTGTTGAAAGAAAAGGCAGATATTTCTTTTATATCTAAAGTGACAGGTATGCCAGAAAAAAAGATTAAAAAACTCAAAAATGGAGCTTAGTTTAAGCCTCTATTTTCAAGCATTTTAAATATTATTATTTCTATTATTTGAGAGGACTTTTGTAGCTTTCTTGATTAAAAAGTTTGTAAGATACAAATTTAAAAACGAATTCGGATTTGAGTTAAATAGAGCTTTTAATTCTCTTGATTAAAAAGTTTGTAAGATACAAGGCTAAAAACGAGTTCGGATTTGAAGAAAAGATGAATAGCAGATTTTAACAATAAAAACATTGTTTAAAAAACACCTGATTTTTATTTGTAAGTACCTACTATATGGCAACTATTATGATTATAACTGTCAGTTTCACATTTAACTTGTTTTGATAACCAATCTGATAAATAGTCTGGATAGTAAGCCTTAGAATATCCTCCAACTTTTATATTTATATCTATTTTAGATGTATTATAGGATAGTGGATTAAACGGGAATACAATAACGATATTGAAATAATTGTAACCTGAATATTTATAAGCTCCACTTTCCTTAATCAAAAGACAAATATTATTAGAATAACTACATCTTCTAAGCTCTTTAGCAAGTTCAAAAAAATTATCACCACAAGAAATTCCTCTATTATCTTCTGAACATTCCGTTATTACTTTATTATCAATCATACGCCTAATCATAGATTGTTTATAATTATCAGAATCAGGATCAGGATCAGGATCATTAGAAGATTCACTTCTAATCTCTTCTTCAAACTTATAAAAAACATCTGACAGATAACAAGCAGAAATCTTCATGGCTTGAGATTGAGTTAATAAAGGTTCTCCTTCTTTGTAAATACAAGATAATGCAAAATATTTAGAAAATATATCTTGTATTTCTTCTTTAGTGTTAATAACAGGAGCAGAGTTAGAATTAGCTAGAGTTCTATTCCCTTGTTCATTTTCAGGAAGCTCAATTTTGCTAATCAAATGGCAGGATGAAAAAGTTATAAAGATGAAAATGATAAACAGTTTTCTAAACATACTTTTACATATTAATAGATATTTTATTAAAATCAAACTCTTTTTTTTAAAATCTAAAGGACTTTTTAAGTCTCTTGATTAAAAGTTTGTAAGATACAAAGTTAAAAGGAAATTCAGATTTAAACCAATAGCGACTGTAAGTCGCTTTGTGGCAAAACGCATGTTTTTTTAGCTTTGTCCCTTACAAGCTTTTCACACAATAATTTAAAATAAAATAAGCTTTATTTAATTTTGAAGAGACTTTTCTTCAATAGCTTTTGCACTTAAACGGATACGACCATTTCCCTCTACATTTAAAACTTTGACTTTAACTTTGTCTCCCTCTTTTAACACATCAGAAACTTGAGCAATTCTTTTATGAGAAATTTGTGAAATATGAAGAAGCCCTGAAGTTTTTGGTAAAATTTCTACAAAGGCTCCAAAATCTTTAATTCCTGTAACAACACCTTCATAAATTTTTCCCTCTTCTACTTCTTCACAAATGCCTTCAATGATTTTTTTCGCTTTTAATAAACCCTCTTTATTGACTGAAGAAATAAATAAAGTGCCGTCATCTTCTATATCAATTTTCACTCCTGTTTCCTCTGTGATAGAATTGATAGTTTTACCGCCACTTCCAATAACTTCACGAATTTTATCAGGATGAATTTTTAAAGTCTCTATTTTAGGAGCATGATCACTTGTTTCTGGACGTGCTGAAGAAATGCTTTTCTGCATTTCACTTAAAATATACTGCCGACCTTTAAGAGCCTGCTGTAAAGCTTTTTCAATCGTATCAAAATCAATACTATCTATTTTAATATCCATTTGCAAAGCAGTTATGCCTTTTTGAGAGCCTGCCACTTTAAAATCCATATCTCCTAAATGATCCTCATCACCTAAAATATCAGATAAAACAACCAACTTATCTCCTTCTTTTATAAGTCCCATAGCAATACCTGCAATCTGATCTTTTACAGGCACTCCTCCAGCCATTAAAGCCATCATACCAGAGCAAACTGTCCCCATAGAGCTAGAACCATTGGATTCTAAAACCTCACTGACAAGACGAATAGTATAAGGAAATGTTTCATGAGAGGGAATAACTGCTTTTAAAGCCTTTTCAGCTAAAAAACCATGTCCAATTTCCCTACGACTTTGTCCACCCATACGACCGGTCTCACCCACACAAAAAGGAGGAAAATTATAATGAAGAAAAAACTTTTTACGATTAGAGTTCCACAAATTATCAATGATTTTTTCATCATCCCCTGTTCCTAAAGTTAAAGCGCCTAAAACCTGAGTTTCCCCTCTGGTAAATAAAGCAGAACCATGGGCTCTCGGTAAAATATCCACTTCACAAGTTATGGGACGAACTTCATCCATTTTACGACCATCTATACGCTGTGTTTTGTTAATAATTTTTTCTCTCGCTTTTTGATATTTTAAATCTTCAAAAACGCTCATAGCTTTTTTAACAAGCTCTTCCTCTTCAGAAAAATTCTCTAAAAGTTTTTCTTTAATTTCATCAAAAATTCCATATCTTTTAACTTTGTCTGTTTCTGACAAAGCTTTTTCTAAATCTCCTAAAATCAAATCTTCCACTTTTTTACTCATTTCAGAGTCTCCTTCTAGAGCCTTTACTTCCCTTTTAGCTTTTGAACCTGTTTTTTTCCTCAAATCCTCTTGCATATCAAAAATAGGACGCATAGATTCATGGGCAAACTTTAAAGTGGATAAAGCTTTCTCTTCAGATACAAATTGAGCAAAACCCTCTACCATTAACAAACCCTTAGAAGTTCCCGCAACTATTAAATCCATATCAGAAGGCTCACTTAATTCCTCTTGTGGATTAAGTACCCATTCTTCTTTAACTAAAGACACTTTCAAAAAAGCCACAGGTCCGTTAAAAGGTATATGGCTAATATGCAGAGCCGTAGAAGCGCCTATTCCAGATAAAATCTCTAAGGGAAATAAACCATCTGAACTTAAAATAGTGGCAACAATTTGAGTGTCTGCACGGTAATTTTCTGGAAAACAAGGACGAATAGGACGATCTATCAAGCGAGCATTTAAAATAGCTTCATTACTTGGACGACCTTCGCGTTTAAAAAAGCCTCCTGGAACACGTCCCACGGAATAAAATCTTTCTTGATATTCTATGGTAAGAGGAAAAAAATCCTTATCCGATTCTTGTTTGCTAGAAACAACAGTCACTAAAACTTTATTATCTCCAGAACTCACTAAAACAGAAGAGTCAGACTGTTTAGCCAAATACCCCGTTTCAACTGTTATTTTTTTGCCTTGAATTTCACATTCAGAAATATATTTTTGTACCATGGTTAAACCCTTCCTTTATTTTATATTGATTAAAAATGTAAGATTTTTTTATTTTCTTAAAGATAAGTCTTTTACTACTTTATGATAACTAGTTTGATCTTTCTTTTTTATATAAGAAAGAAGTTTTTTTCTGCGACTGACCATCTTAATTAAGCCTCTCATAGAATGAAAATCTTTTTTATGAATTTTAAAATGCTTTGTAAGCTCTTTTATTTTATCAGTTAAAAGAGCCACTTGAACTGAAGAGCTTCCTGTATCTTGAGAGTTTTTTTGAAAGCCTTTTATAATATCTTGCTTTTCTGCCATATTTTTTCCTTTTTTTGTTAAGAGTAAAACATAATCCATAAGTTTTATTGAGACAAGTCTTTTTAAGATTATATTTAAAATTTTCTACTTTTCGTAAAGATTCGAGATAAATTCATTTTTTAATTTTGTTATGTAAAAGCTTGTAATATACAAAACTAAAAGCTCGGACATGCGTTTTGCCACAAAGCGACCTATGGTCGCTATGTGTTCAAATCCGAACTCCCTTTTAGTTTTGTATCTTAATAAGCTTTTAATCAAGAAATTTAAAATAGGTATAAATAAATCTTAAAAGCTCGGATAGGCTAGTTGCTAAAAAGCAGAAGACTCAAAATTTTCTGTTAAATTTTTACAAAAAAAATCAAAAGGCCATATCTCAACTCCTTCCTCTGTTTTTCTTATAAACTTTCCCATATAAACAACAACTCGCCTCTTTACATTTGCTAACTCTCCAATGGCTTTTAAGCCTTTATAATCTCGTGAAGAAACATCAGTTTTGGCTTTAACTTCTATAGCTATTAATTCTTTTCCTCTTTTTAAAAGAAAATCAACTTCTGTTTTTTTCGCTTCTGATGATGACCAATAATAAATATCCTCATAAAGATCACGATAATCTTTATAAGCCCTTAAAATTTGAGCTATCAAACCTTCAAAAAGAAAACCTTTTTCTTCAACAGAAACAGAGCCAAAATTTTTCTTTAAAGCGCGTGTGATACCCGGATCGATAAAATAAAACTTACTAGTTTTTTTCTCTTTTACACGAAGTTTTGCCTGATAAGCGGGTAAAAAAAAGCCTAACATTGTATCTTCTAAAATAGAGAAAAAGTTCCGCATGTGGTGCATTTTATTTTTAGAATCCCTAGCAACAGCGCTCATATTTACAATTTGTCCATGATACAAAGCCGCCACTTCTAAAAAACGAGCAAAAGCAGGAATATTCCTTATCAAAGCTTCTGCTTTAATTTCCTCAGTAAGATAAGTTTCAGTATAAGCCTTTAATCTATTACTTCTATCAGTAGAAGACCAAACTATAGGCAATAAGCCATATTGTAAAGCTTCGTTTAAATTAAAATCTTCCCCCAACTCTTCAGGAGTAAAAGGATGAAGAAGTTTTTTCCCTGCTCGACCCCCTAAAAGATTCACTCCTTTTGTAGCTTTGATTTTACGGGCACTGGAGCCAGTAAGAATAAAGTGGCGATTAGAAGATTCAATAAGACGATGAACTTCATCTAAAAGCTGAGGAATTTTTTGAATCTCATCTACAATAACCAAACCGTCATTTCTAAAAGCATTGACTCTTTCATAAAATAATCCAATATTAGAAAGATAGCTTTGGTAAATGGCTCTATCTAAAAGATCAATATAAAGATTTGAAGATGAAGGGGGAAAAAGTTGTTTTAAAAGGTCTGTTTTACAACTTCCTCTAACAACAAATA
>JAPORL010000210.1 GCA_026712605.1 Pseudobdellovibrionaceae bacterium
CCCCACAACAAAGCCATACCGAGAGATATGACACTTAAAAAAAAAGTAAAAGGAAATTGTCTGGCAATAGAATTTAAAACAGGTTCTCCTGTATGTACAGATTGACCTAAATTCAAAGTAATAAAATTTTTTAGAAACTGCATATATTGTGAGATAAAATTTTTATCTAAGCCCATCTCCTGCCTTAATAAGTTTTTATCTTCTAAACTAGCTCCATCTTTTAATATAAAATCTACAGGATCACCTGGTATTAAAAACAACAAAAGAAAAGTAAAAGATACTATAAAAAATATAGTGGAAGTAGAGCTTATAATTTTTTTTATAACAGAAAACATATATTTTATTGTTCAATAAAACTGATTTTTTTAACTACTCAGTGAGATCTCGCTCTGAAAAAAGAGAGTAATAAAATGCTAAATTTTTTCAGAAAAATCAAATAAAACTCCTTTCTCTTATAGAGTTACACGCAAAAAGCCTATAAGTCTATACTGATACACATAAAACAAGAAAAGAGACTTATAAGCTATAACAAATTTATAATTAAACAGTAGTCCTTAGTCCCTATTGCTAAAATTTATTTTAGATTTTTATTTAAAAGCTTATTAGATACAAACAGAACGATTTCCGATTTGAACACATAGCGACCAGAAGTTGCTTTGTGGCAAAACGCATGTCCAAAGTTTTTAGTTTTGTATCTTACAAGCTTTTCACATAAATTTTAAAATGAGACTCGGATTTATATCTGACAAGCTTTATAAGAAATAAACTAACTGGCATGAATAGATGATTTAGTTTTTTTAGAGATATCTAACCTTTTACCCCAAGTCTTATCTAAGTTTTTAAAAATTTTATCCGCAGAACTTATCTCTAAAGCTGTCATCAAAACTTGATCAACTTGTTCCACCGGCACCATCTTTATATCTTGTAAAACCTGTTTAGGAATATCTTTTAAATCTTTTTCATTATCTTTTGGAAAAATAACTGTTTTTATATGAGCTCTATGAGCCGCTAAAGTTTTCTCTTTTAAACCTCCAATAGGAAGAACTCGTCCTCTCAAAGTAATCTCTCCTGTCATAGCAACAGTATTTTTAACTGGAATGCGTAAAATAGCAGAAACCAAACTGGTAATAATAGCGACACCAGCTGAAGGACCATCTTTTGGTATAGCTCCTTCTGGAACATGAATATGAAAATCATGAGCTTTAAAATATTTATTATCTAAATGAAACAAAGGAGATAAAGATCTGACAAAACTTAATCCCGCTGAACAGGATTCCTTCATGACATCACCAAGTTGACCTGTTAAAATGTATTTCCCTGTGCCCGGAAAAACTAAAGTCTCAACAGCTAAAGTGTCCCCTCCTGTTTCTGTCCAAGCCAAACCATTTGTTAAACCAACCATATTTTTTGTCTCTAATTCAGTGAAACGAAATTTTCTGGGTCCTAACATTTCTGCTAGTTTTTTTGACTCTTTTAAAATTAATTTTTTTGAAATTTTTTTAGCTTTTTTATCAATATCTGTTTTAATAACTATTTGCTTTGCGAATTTCCTAAAAACATTAGCTAAAGTTCTTTCTAACTGTCTGACACCAGCTTCCCTTGTATAATAGGCAATAATTTCTTTCAAAATAGAATCAGATAAATCTATAGAATAATCTTTTAAACCATGTCGATCCATTTGACGAGGGATTAAATGTCTCTTAGCTATATTCATTTTTTCTTCTTGAATATAACCTTCAATGGGAATGAGCTCCATCCTATCTAATAAAGGACCCTTTAAATTATGGGTGGAGTTAGCCGTACAAAGAAAAAGCACAGAAGACAGATCATAATCCAACTCTATATAATGATCTTGAAAAGTATGATTCTGTTCTGGATCTAAAACTTCTAATAAAGCTGATGAAGGATCACCTCTAAAAGACCCTATCCCCATTTTATCCACTTCATCTAATAAAATAATAGGATTTCCCTTTTTAACTTTTTTTAGAGCTTGAATGATTTTACCGGGCATAGAGCCCACATAAGTTCTTCTATGTCCTCTTAATTCCGCTTCATCTTGGACACCGCCTAAAGAGATACGAGCAAAAGGACGATTTAAACATTTTGCTATAGATTGAGCTAAGGAAGTTTTACCCACTCCCGGAGGACCTACAAAACAAATAACAGGACTGCGACTAGATTGACTGAGACGACGAACAGCTAAATATTCTATGATTCTTTCTTTTACTTTTTTTAAACCCCAATGATCGGCATCTAATATTTCTTGAGCTGTCTTAATGCTGTTTTTTTCATTAGCAAAGTCTCTCCAAGGCAAATCTAAAAGCCACTCTACATAGTTTCTAACCACAGTAGTTTCTGCGCTCATAGGAGACATCATTTTCAACTTTTGAATCTCTTTTTTAAAGCGATCGGCTACGGGTTGATTCCATTTTTTCTTTTTACCCTTCTCCTCTAAGTTTTTTATTTCTGTATGAAAATCATCTTTATCTCCCAATTCTTTTTGAATAGCTTGAAGCTGTTCGTTTAAATAATATTCCTTTTGTGTTTTCTCCATTTGCTCTTTAACACGAGTTCGGATTTTTCTCTCTACTTTTAATATTTGAATTTCACGAGTAATAAGCTTTAAAACCTCTTTTAAACGAGGTACAGGATCTATAATTTCTAAAATTTTTTGTTTATCTTCAAAACGAAGATTCAGCTGTGAAGCTATAACATCTGCTAACTCTCCACAATCATCAATTGTAGATATTTTAGCCATCGCCTCAGATGGAATATGCTTATTTAATCTCACATAATTTTCAACAGAGGTGTATACTGTCCTTAAAAGAGCCTCTGACTCCATGCCTTTCACATTGGGCTCAGATAAAGGCTCTGCCTCAACCATAAGGCAGTGATTTTGATCCAAGTACTTCTTAATTAAAATCCTTTGCTTGCCTTCCAAAATAGTTTTCACCGTTCCATCAGGCAATCTAAGATGCTGAACAATGGAAGCTAATGTCCCTATTTCATAAATTTGATCAGGAGAGGGATCATTTATTTTAGCCTCTTTTTGAGAAGCCAGAACAATATCTGTTTTATCAGAAATTGTTTTTTCTAAAGCATTAATACTTTTTTCACGCCCGATAAAAACAGGAATCATCATATAAGGAAAAATGACTAAATCCCTTAAAGGTAAAAGAGGTAAAGATAATTTTTCGTTTTTACTCATATTATTATTTTATGGCAGATTATATAAAAGGTCAAAATAAGTTTTTTTTAGACTGGTTTCCAATAAAGGATTAAAAGCGGTTAAAAAAATCGTATAAAAATATAAATAAAGCGGAATTATTCCAAACTTTTTTAGCTTTTATTCCTGTGAAAGTAGGAATCTAAAAATCAATCTGGCAGATTGATTTTATCTAAAATCCAATAATTGAAGAGATTCCTGCTTTTGCGGGAATTGACGAAAGCTGATAAAAACTAAAAAAAAGCTATTTGACGGCTTTTAGATCAAAAAACAAGAGGATAGTATGCTTATTTTTTTAAATTATTACAATTGATATAATTTAATAATAAAACTTAAAATTTATAAGCTGACAAAATTATAACAGACAGTGTAATAAAAAGTACATAATCTTTATGAAAAAAATGACTTATAGAAAATCGGGTGTAGATACAAAAAAAGCAGAGCAACTCGTCCAGTGGATTAAAAAATACAATCCCCACTCTAAAAATATTTTAGGTTCAGATTATGCCAGCCTTTGGCCTCTTCCTTTGTCAAAATACAAAGAGCCTGTTTTAGCTAGCTCTACAGATGGTATTGGCACAAAAGTAAAGTTAGCCAATTATTTCTCTGATTGGAGTGGATTGGGGCAGGATTTATTAGCCATGTGTCTAAATGATATAATTTGTGTTGGGGCAAAGCCTCTATTTTTTTTAGATTATTATGCTTGTGGGCATTTAAACAAACAGCAAGCTCAATCTTTTTTAAAAGGCCTTAAAAAAGCATGTGAAATAGCAAACTGTCCTCTAGTTGGAGGGGAAACGGCAGAACTTCCCAGTTTATATAAAAATAAGGATATAGATTGCGCTGGTTTTTGTGTAGGTATTGTAGAAAAATCAAAAATTTTAGGCTCTCAGCTTGTCCAAGAAAAGGACCATATTGTTGCTTTTAAAAGCTCTGGCTTTCACAGTAACGGATACTCCTTATTAAGAAAAGTTTATAAAAGCCCTTTCCTTCTAAATAAAAAGAAAAAAACACTAATGAAACCAACAAGACTTTATAGTTTTTTAAGTCCTTTTTTAGATCAGATTCCCGGCTTAAAGGCAATAGCTCATATTACAGGAGGAGGTTTAGATAATTTATCGCGAATTCTACCAAAACATTTACATGCTAAACTCAACAAGTGGCCAGTTCCTAAAAATTTTTTAGAAGTAAAACAAAAAGCACAGCTAAACTGGAAAGAATTATTACAAACTTTTAACTGTGGCTTAGGCCTTATTGTTATTATTAAAAGTAAAGATGTTCTCTATAGGCTTTTTCCAACAGAAGAGTTTATTGACTTAGGAAAAGTAACAAAACGAAAAAGATCTGACAAAGCATGGAGTCTAAACTTTAAATCTATGGATTCTTGATAATTAGCTTGACCTTTTTAAAAAACTAAAAAAACTTTTAGAAGATTTTTTAATTTCTCTCAACTTTTTTCTTAAAGACATAAGCTCTCTTTTAGCAGGAGCAAAATCTTTTTTAATAATTAAAGTTTTATCAAATAACTCATTTGCTCTATCATACTGTTCAGTTTGGAAACAAAATAATCCTTTTACAAACCAAAACAGATAAGATGTTCTCAAACTAATAGAGCAAGAATCAATTTCTTTTTGTATTTTTACAGCCTTTAATCTATCTTGAAAAAGATTTACATCTGTTCTTTTCATCTGAGCCCATAAAAAATATAAGATTGTATTAATTGGGGCTTGCTTATGATCTTTTATATCTAAAAAAATAGTATAAGCTGTTTTATAATCTCCTTCTTTAATCTTTAAGATACCTTTTTCATATTTATTAATAACTGCTAAAAATTGATCTTGATTTTTTGATTTTAAATAATCTCCTTTTTTAGATTCATTTTTTATTAACTTATAATTTTTTCCAATAATAGATAAGGCCTGTTCAGCTTTATTTTTAAGAGATAGGCTTATATCATTAGGTAAAGAGTCAGGATGAAACATTTTCACCATTTTTCTATACTTACTGTCAATTTCGTCCATAGAGGCTGTCTCAGAAAGACCAAAAAATTCAAATACATTGTCAAACTTTTTATTTAAAATACTTTCTAAAAAGGATTCTATTTGTCCATACCCCTTTTGTTTTGTATTTCCATCTTTTAAGTAAATAGATTTTGTCAATAAACCAAAGTAAAATAACCTTAAAGTCAATGGATTAAATTTACTGGCCTCTATAACTTTTTGAACTACAGCCCCTTCCTCTAAAGATTTAAAAAAGCTGTTGTATTTATCTAAATATTCTTTTTGACATACAGAAGCTATATTTAATTGAGAATTTTTATGAATAAGACAATCTTGGATTTGAAAATAAAAACTTTTTAAAAAATCCTCTTTTAATTCTGTTTGAATACTATCGGCAAGCCATTCTATAAAATCTAGATCACTAAAATCTATCTCCATATCTGATACAATATCTTTTTCCTTTTTTTCTTTTATAGATACACGAACAACAGATTGAGACATAAATTCAGATAAACGGATTTTTATTTGTTCTTTCAATATAAAGCTTAACATATGAGGACTTAATAGCTCTTTTTCTATAAGAAGCTCTCCCATTTTTTTATCAGGATCTTTTTTTTCTAATAGATTTTCAATATCTGTTTTTAAAGATAATCCATGCTCAACGAGCAGTTCCCCTAAAAAAGATTTTTTGCTAGAGGAAATAAGTTTTATAATTTTTCCCTTAAAAAAGTGAACAGAA
>JAPORL010000209.1 GCA_026712605.1 Pseudobdellovibrionaceae bacterium
TATCTTACAAGCTTTTGATCAAGAAAATTAAATATCTAGTAAATAAGCTTTAAAATCTAAGACATAGATTTTGCTACAAAGCGACTTGCAGTCGCACTGTGTTCAAATCCGAACTCGCTTTTAGCTTTATATCTTACAAGCTTTTGATCAAGAAAATTAAATATCTAGTAAATAAGCTTTAAAATCTAAGACATAGATTTTGCTACAAAGCGACTTGCAGTCGCACTGTGTTCAAATCCGAACTCGCTTTTAGCTTTATATCTTACAAGCTTTTGATCAAGAAAATTAAATATCTAGTAAATAAGCTTTAAAATCTAAGACATAGATTTTGCTACAAAGCGACTTGCAGTCGCACTGTGTTCAAATCCGAACTCGCTTTTAGCTTTTCATCTAGTCTCATCATAAAAAAAATAGATTTTTTGACTTTTTTAATTATAACAGTGTAATTTAAAAAATAATTAAAATTAAATTTAAGGTTTTAATATGAAAACACTTCATTTAGAGATAAAAAAACAACTTGGTTTTATAAATCCTCTTAAAATATTAGATCACTGTTTAAATCAGGCTTTAAACATTAAAATTTATCAAAAATCTTGGCCAATGGTGTTATCCACTACAGACAAAAAAAGAGTCAATTCTCGTGTCGTTCTTTTAAAAGAATTGAATAAAGATTGTCTTATTTTTTATACCAATTATTTAAGTCAAAAAGGTCTAGAGATAAGAAAAAATCCGCAAGTGGCTTTTAATTTTTATTGGCCTCAATTGAAAAAACAAATTCGTGGACAAGGCACTTTAAAAAAAACCAGCCGTAAAAAATCAATCTTATACTGGAATACAAGACATCAAGAAAGTCAAATTAATCAATGGATTTCTCAGCAATCCCAAGCAGTTGCTGATAGACAAAGTTTAAAAAAATTGAGGCAAAAAGCTAAAAACCAATTTAAAAATAAGAATGTGCCTTGTCCCAATCATTGGGGAGGTTATGAATTAAAAATTCATAGTATAGAATTTTGGCTAGAGGGAAAAAATCGTCTTCACGATAGATTTTTATTTGAGAGAAAAAGAAAATTATGGAAAGTTAAAAGACTCTTTCCTTGATTGATTAGGTATTATTTTTACCTTGATTTAGCTTATAAATAAGATACAATAAAACAGGCTTAAGATTTAATTTTAATCCAGATATTTTATGTATATCATTGATTTTTCTTATATTTTTTTTGCTGGTTTAGTTTTTGGTCTTTTATTGACTGTTATCTGGGATTATCTTGAAAAAAGAATTTTATTAAGAAAAACAAAAATACAAGCTGATCAAATTATTCAAGAAGCTCAAGTTAAAAAAGAAGATCATTTTAGATATATAAAAAAAGAATCTTTATTTGATTTTGATAAAAGGATATCTGAATTTGAAAAAGAGAAAGAAAAAATATTGCTTAATTTTCGTAAAGTTCAATCTCAAATAGATAAAAAAAGAAATGAATTAGATTTAAAACAAAAAGAAAACAGTTGGAAAATTAAAGAATGGAATAAAAATATAGATATATTTAAAAAAGAAATTACAAATTTAGATGATGAAAGAAAACAATTAAGGCAACAGCTTGAAAAATCCATTAGTAATAGAAAGAGTCAATTGGAAAAGGTATTTTCTATAGATAAAAGTCAAATAAAAAGTCATTTAGAAAAAAATATTAAAGAGGAATGGATTGATGAAATAAAAGCTAAAATCAAAAGACAGGAGGAGTATAACAAGCAAAACCTCCAAAAAGATTCTTTTTTTCAAATTAATCAAGTTTTAAATCGCATTAACAGAACTTATTGTCCAGAAAGAGGGATAAGACCAGTTTTATTTAAAAACAAAAGGCATTTAGATAATCTGACAGGAAAAAACAATAAGAATATCAGTGAGATAGAAAAAGAATGTGGAGTAGATATTGTTATAAATCAAGACGATCTATCAGCTTTTGTTTTTGGTATTGACCCTGTGAGAAGAGAGTTGGGGAGAATGAGTCTGCTTAAATTATCAGAAAGTAGTAAAATAGATTCTTCATCTATTAAACTTACAGTTAAAACAAATAAGAAAAATCTTTTTTCAAAGATTCATTTTGATGGCTCTCAAATATGTAAAAAGTTAGGCTTAAAAAATGTATCAACAGAAATAAAAAATATGCTGGGAGCATTAAGGTATAGATATTCTTTTGCTCAAAATCAATATTTTCATTGTGAAGAAGTTGGTTGGCTTTGCGGATTATTAAACGCAGAAATGTCTTTGCCTATAGAGGCGGGAAAAAGATCAGGATTGTTTCATGATATAGGAAAAGCAATGGATCATTCTATAGAAGGCAACCATGCTGTTATAGGTGCTGAATTTTTATCTAAATACAATGAAAATAAGGAAATTTTACATGCTGTAAGAGCCCATCACTATGATGAGACACCTTCTACTCCTTTAGCTTATCTGGTTATAGTGGCAGATTCTATTTCTGGATCAAGACCAGGAGCCCGCCGTTTTACAGAAGACTCCTATAATCAAAAAATGCTGAGCTTAGAAAAAATTATAAATAGTTTTAAAAATATTGAGGATGCTTATATTATGAATGCAGGTCGTGAAATGAGAGTCATAGTTAATAATGAAAAAGTGAATGATCAAAAGGCTCTAGATTTAAGTAAGTTAATAGCTAGAAAAATTGAAAAAGAATGCTCTTATCCAGGGCTTATAAAAGTAACAGTAGTTCGTCATAGCGAAACTGTAGCGACAGCTTAAGTTTTTATATTTGATTTTTTAAAGAATCTTTTTACTTCAAGAAAAATTCAGATATAATTTTTAAAAATTAAGCTTTTCTAGCGGCGTAATATTCAGTAAAAAGTCCGATATTAAAAGCAAAGGGAATGTGTTCAACATTAGGTTCGGCTTGAAGAACACCTATAATTTGACCTTGTTTTTCTTCTTTTCTTAAATAATCTGGCATCTCTAATCTAGGATTTTGAAGTCCTTGGAGGATAATTTGATTTTTTTGTGATTTTTCTTTTATGGAAACAGTTTGATTTTGTTTTAAGACAAATGAAGGTATGTTTGTTTTTTTACCTTCTACTAGAACATGACCATGGCTTATGAGTTGTCTGGCTGAGGGAATGCTGGGAGCAAAACTCATTCTAAAAATAACATTATCTAATCGTTTTTCTAGCAGGGAAATCAGTTTATTGACCCAGTGACTGGATTTTCCTGTTTTAGCATTACGGATAAAGCGTCTAAGCTGTCTTTCTTTTAAAACATAATGATATCGGAGTTTTTGTTTTTCTTCTAATCTGAGAGCATAATCAGAGTATTTTTTTCTTTTGTTGCCACTTTCTCCTGGTGGATAAGGGCGTCTTTCTAAGGCTCCAGCTTTTCCTAAGCCGGGAAGCTCTACTCCTAGTCGCCTTTGAGTCTTAAATCTGGCTCTTCTTAACATATTAAAGTCTTTTAGCTTGATTTTTTTTATTTGTCTAGTCGTTTTAGCTCATTTTTAAATTTTTCCTTTGTTATTTTTTTTCAATTTTTTAATGAAAGCAAGAAATCATTAAAAAATATTTAAGTATTTGGATTAAAAAGACGATAAGTGGGTAAATCAAGGAGGTTAAAATGAAATTATTTCAACAAAAAAAATACCATTCTTTAATTTATATTTTTTGTTTATTTTTTACAGTGGGATTTCAAAAGGCTGAAGAAACTGTTGATATGTCAAATGTAAATGTTTTAAATCAGAATATTATGACAGTTGAACAGCAAATAGGAGAACTGAACAGACAAATTCAATGGTTCAGAAAAAAAATGGATTCTGCTATTTCTCAAACTCAACAATTAGACAAGGAAAATAACAAAATAAGAGAAGTGTTAAGACAAAATATACCGCTAAGATCTACATTTCCATGGATCAGGTTATCTTCTCCTCAAAAAATTTATCTTGCTAAAACTGGTATTCATACTATGAAGTTTAAAACCGAAAGAATCCAAAATATTATAAATGAATTAATTAATCAGAGTTCTGATTTTTTATCAGATATGCAGATAGTAGAAGGAGATCATAAAAAATTGAGTGAACAATACAAAATGGCAAAAAAAGATCATCAAAGGCAAAGGAGCGCAAAGCAAACAGGTCGTTCGTTTGGCGCACCAAGACCATTTTAAAAGCTAAGCTTTTTTATTGAAAAGGAAATATTAATGTAGTGCTTTATAAAAGCTTAATAATTTTATTTTTATTTTCTAACATATCTTTAGCCTTAAATATAGAGGAAGCTGGTCATTTACTAAGGCGAACTGAATTTGGTCCTACAACTGAAAGATTAGAACAACTTTTAAGTAAAACAAGAATTACAGCCGCTAAAAGCCTTTTTGTCTCTCCTCCTATTTCCAATAAAAAATCAAAATACAGACAGTTTATTGATCTCAGTCTCAATTATGAATCTAATGTCAAAAAATTAGTTGAGCAGTATCAAAAAGAGCAAAAGCCTATCTCAAAAACAGATTTTGAAAGCAAGCACAAAGAGTTAAGCCGTCAATACTTATCTCAAGTTCTGAAACAATTCTATAAAAAACCTCAAATGATGTCTGAAGCCATGAATAAAAGACTCAACAAAAAAAGAAAAAGGATTTTTAAAGATATAAAAAAATATGAAATAAGCCATGCTTTTACAATAATGAGTAGATTTTTTATCACTGGAAGAGATTTACAAGCTTGGTGGTTGGAAGAGATGTTACACAGTCCTGAGCCTCTTAGAGAAATGATGACTTTATTTTGGCACAATCATTTTGCTACAAGCTTTAATAAAGTGAGAGACAGCTCTTTAATGGCTTTGCAAAATCATACTTTAAGACAAAATGCATTTGAGCCTTTTGGAAAACTGCTAAAAGCCATGAGTGAAGATAAAGCTCTTTTGTTATACTTAGACGCGCAACAAAACCATAAAGATCATCCTAATGAAAACTTTGCAAGGGAACTTATGGAGCTTTTTACTTTAGGCCTTGGTCATTACACAGAAAGCGATATAAAAGAAACAGCTAGAGCTTTAACTGGCTTTATGCCTATCTTTAATAATTCAAAATCTAGAGTTTTTATTTTTAATCCACTGATTCAGGATACAACAAATAAAACGGTTTTAGGAGAGACAGGCAACTTCAATAAAAAAGATATTATTGATATTTTATTAAAGCAAAAACAAACAGCTCGGCATATTGTTCGTAAATTGTGGCTTTACTTTATCTCTCCTACTCCCAATGAAGCTTTAATCACTCAGTGGTCAGATAGCTTTTATAAGTCAAACTATGATACTAAGGCTTTGCTTTTCACATTATTTAGCAGTTCTGCTTTTTATGACTCTAAAGCCAATTTAATAAAATCTCCAACAGATTATGTAGTTGGTTCGCTTAAATCCTTTAATAGGAATCTAAACTTAAATCCTAAAGGTGCTCATAGGAGTTCAAAACCTATAGGATCTAAAATGAGTAAAATGGGTCAAGCTCTTTTTATTCCGCCTAATGTTGCCGGTTGGAGTGGCTACACTGAAAAAGGATATAAAGAGTGGGTCACAACAACAACTCTTCCAAAAAGAGAAAGCTTCTTGAGAGGCATTCTTTCAAAAAGTTCAAATATACAAAACTGGATAGATTGGCTTAAAAAATACAATAAAAATAGCTTGAAGGATAATTTTATAAAGATATTTTTTGCTCTTCCACCTGTAGAAACAGATTATAGTTCTAACAAAAACACTAACTATAATATTTGGATAAAAGAAGTTTTACTCGATCCCTCTTATCAACTCAAATAAAGGAGTTTGAATGAATAGAAGATACTTTTTAAAATATACAGCTTTTGGACTTCCTATTTTGTTTATCAGCCCACAAACTTTTTCAAATTCTATGGCTCAAAAAAAGAAAATACTCATTCTTATAGAGCTTAAAGGAGG
>JAPORL010000024.1 GCA_026712605.1 Pseudobdellovibrionaceae bacterium
GTCAGTCGTAAAAAAACGACTCGTAGAAAAGTCAGTCGTAAAAAAACGACTCGCAAAAAAACTAGTCGTAGGAAAAAACGCTAAGTTTTTAAATGTTGAATAAAAAAAGCTGGTTGGAATACCAGCTTTTTTTATTTTTATTTTTCTTGTTTTAGAAAAGCTTTTCTCCACTCACTGTTCATCTCTGCAATGGTCTTTAGATCTATTTCCTTAGGACAACTGACAGAACAAGCTCCTGTGTGAGAACAGGAGCCAAAATCTTCTTTATCCATTTGTTTTACCATGTTTAAAACACGATTTTCTTTTTCAGATTGACCTTGAGGTAATTTTGAAAAATGAGAAATCCTAGCGGCAGTGAATAAACTCGCCGAAGAGTTAGGACAGCTAGCAACACAAGCTCCACAACCAATACAAAGCGCATTTGCAAAAGCTTCATCTGCTTTTGCTTTTGGAACAGCTAAACTATTTGCTGAAGTCGCTGAACCTGTATTAATAGAAATAAAACCACCTTCTTGTTGGATACGA
Source organism: Pseudobdellovibrionaceae bacterium (assembly GCA_026712605.1). Lineage (GTDB taxonomy): Bacteria > Bdellovibrionota > Bdellovibrionia > Bdellovibrionales > UBA1609 > JACOND01. The sequence continues at coordinate 526 of JAPORL010000024.1, forward strand.
TCAAATGAAGAGCGATCAACTATTAAATCTTTAATAATCGGGAAAGCTTTTGCGCGAAAAGGCTCAATACAGATTTCTGATTCCTCTTTAAATTCTCTCATATAAAGCTGACAGGTTGTCATAGCTGTTTTAGGTCCGTGAGCGGATCCGTTAATCATAAAACCACAAGAGCCACAAATTCCTTCACGGCAGTCATGCTCAAAAGCGATAGGCTCTTTTTTTTCTAAAATGAGCTTTGCATTTACAAAATCTAGCATTTCTAAAAAAGACATATTTTTAGAAACTCCTTTTACAGGAATACTTTGAAAGAATCCTTTTTCTTTTTGGTTTTTTTGTCGCCAAACTTTAAGTTGGAAATTCATTTTATTTATAATTCCTTTCACTCAGTTTAATTTTTTCAAAATTGAGTTCTTCTTTGTGTAAAATCCATGACATATTAAGTCTATTTTTTTCCCATGCAAAAACATGACAAAAATCTTTATCATTTCTTTGAGCTTCATTGTCTTTGGTTTGATATTCTGTTCTAAAGTGACAACCACAAGACTCTTCACGGGTTAAGGCATCTGTTGCCATAAGCTCTCCCAGCTCTAAAAAATCAGCTACTCTTCCCGCTTTTTCTAATTCTTGATTTTTATCATGAGATTCTCCTGAAACAAAAACATCATCCCAAAATTCTTTTCTTAACTCTTTGATTTCTTTTTGAGCTTTAATTAAGCTTTCCTTACTTCTGACCATACCCACATATTCCCATAGAATATGCCCAAGTTTTTTATGGATTTGATCTACTGTTTGAGAGCCTTTTAATTTTAAAAGTTTATCTTGTTGTTCATTTGTTTCTTCCTCTGATTGTTTAAAAGTTTCTTTTTTAAAAGAGTTTTTTAGATGAGTGGCTAAAAAATTTCCTATGCTATAAGGGATGATAAAATAACCATCCGCCAGCCCTTGCATAAGCGCAGAAGCTCCTAAGCGGTTAGCTCCATGATCTGAAAAGTTTGCTTCTCCTAAAACAAAAAGCCCTTTAATTGTGCTTTCTAAATTATAATTCACCCATAAGCCTCCCATTGTATAATGGACAGCAGGATAAATGCTCATAGGAGTTTTATAGGGATTTTCTCCTGTAATGCGTTCATACATATTGAACAAGTTTCCATATCGTTCTGATATAACATCTTTTCCTTGATTTTTTATTGCAGATGAAAAATCTAAATAAACAGCGACTTTTCCTTTTACACCATAACCTTTATCTATCTGAAATTTAGCTTGTCTGGAAGCAATATCTCTTGGAGCTAAATTTCCAAAACTGGGATAAATTCTTTCCAAATAGTAATCTCTTTCTTGTTCTGGAATATCTTGTGGAGAACGGGAATCTCCTTTTTTCAAGGGAACCCAAACTCGTCCATCATTTCTCAAAGATTCTGACATCAAAGTTAGTTTAGATTGTCCTTCTTCACTTTGAGGAATACAAGTAGGGTGAATTTGTACAAAAGAAGGGTTTGCAAATAAAGCTCCTTTTTTATGGCATCGCCAGCTGGCAGTAACATTTGATTTCATTGCATTTGTAGAAAGGTAAAAAGCATTTCCATAACCTCCTGTTGCTAATAAAACAGCATCGGCTTTAAAACTTTGTATTTTTCCTGTTATAAGATTTCTTGTTACAATCCCTTGAGCTCTTTGATTTTCTACAACTAAGTTGAGCATTTCATGATAACAAAATAATTGAACGGTTCCTTTTTTAACCTGTCTCATTAAAGCTCCATAAGCTCCTAATAAAAGCTGTTGTCCTGTTTGTCCTCGAGCATAAAAAGTTCTAGATAATTGAGCCCCCCCAAAAGATCGGTTAGCAAGCATACCCCCATACTCTCTCGCAAAAGGAACACCTTGGGCTACACATTGATCAATAATATTTCCAGAAACTTGAGCTAGACGATAAACATTAGCCTCCCTTGATCTAAAGTCTCCGCCTTTAATTGTGTCATAAAAAAGTCTTTTTATTGAATCCCCATCATTTTTATAATTTTTAGCGGCGTTAATTCCACCTTGAGCGGCAATGGAATGCGCTCTTCTTGGGCTATCATGAATAACAAAAACCTTAACTTTATAATCCATCTCTCCTAAACTAGCAGATGCGCTAGCTCCTGCTAGGCCAGCTCCTACTACAATAATATCAAATTTTTTTCTATTTGAGGGATTAACCAATTTGTAAGAAAATTTAGCACTTTCCCATTTGTCTTCTAAAGGTCCCGGTGGAATCTGAGAGCTATGGCTATTAAAAAAACTATTCTCTTGTGACATACCTATATCTATTTAAAGTTATCCTTCAAAAAAAGTTTTTTATATACACCAAATAAAGTTCAAATATAAAATATCAAGAAATTATAGTAAATAAATATATACCATATAGGAGCTAAAAAACCAACAACAATAATAATAGATAATGAAATAGAAAGCGTCTTAATTAAAGACAGGTAAAAAGGATTGCTTAATCCTAGACTTTTAAAACTAGCAGGAAGACCACGAAACAAATGAACAAATAAGATACCCAAAATACATGTATAACCTATAGTATATAAAGGTTTTTTAAAATTTTCCATAACAAGCTGATAAATATTTCTTACTGTTTTTCCATCAAGCTGAGTTTCATAGATTGGACCGAATTTAAATGAGATAAGGTGAAAGGCTAAAAATAAAAGTAAGATTATTCCTTGGAACCATAAAAAACGATGGGCTAAATCAGTTTTTTTGTCTCCTTTTGCTTTTAATTTATATTCAGTTTCTCCTCTTGCTTTTTTGTTTTTGATTTGAAGTAAAAGGCTAAGGAGGATATGTCCTAAAAAAACCAGCAGAAGTCCAATCTCTAATAAGAAAAAGATAGGGAGTTCATGGAGTTTATAGGCATACCTGTTATAAGCCGCAGGACCAGATAAGATAAACAGGTTTCCGATCATATGAATTAAAAGAAAAAGAGCCAAGCCCAGTCCTGTTAGACCAACAACAATTTTTTGTCCAATTGTTTTTTGTAAAAAATAAATTAAAGTATTCAATTTTTTCCTATTTAATTTTTTATAAAATAAAAAAATTTTTGTAATAATTCAAGATCTTTTAAAATAAGCTTTTTATAAAGATTGAGTTTTTTTTGTTACTTTAAATACTTATTTAAGCGGGGGAATTATATGTTTAAGTTTCTTAATCAAAGGTTTGTAAGATACAAAGATAAAAACGAGTTCGGATTTGAACACAATGCATCCGTAGGATGCTTTGTGGCAAACCGCATGTCCCGAGTTTTTAGCTTTGTGTCTTATAAACTTTTCATACAAAATTCAAAATTATGTTCAGATCTGAAAAGAATAGAAAAATAGAAATCCCTTTGTGGCAAACCGCATGTCCCGAGTTTTTAGCTTTGTATCTTATAAACTTTTAACACAAAATTAAAAAAATTTAAAATAGCCAGAGGAAGCTTTTTCTAAACGATTCCATATAGTATCCCATAGACCTGATTTTTGATGCGATTTTTTTTGGACATAAATGATGCTTTTTTTATTTTTAGAAAGCTCTCTTAATTGAGAATAAACTTCTCTAGCTGTTTTTTGACTGGATAAAGAAAGATTTAGTTTTTTTAAGATTTTCTTTGGAAATTTTTTTGATATAAAGCTTTTAATTTCTTTTTCTGTTTTTTCGCTTTCTATAATATAAAAAGCTGAATCTGGTTTATAGTGGGAAGTCCCTCCTCCCGGTTGAAAAGGATCTTTTTTATATTTTACTTTAAAGCCTATTTGATATTTTATTAAAAATTTTTCCAAATTTTCTTTTGTAATGATTCCCGGTCTTAAGATAAGTAGCTTTTTTTTCAAGAAATCAATTTTTAAAATGGTGGATTCTAAACCCTTTTGACAAAAACCTCCCTCTAAAACGGGAATCTGATTTTTAAAAGAAGATAGAACATGTTGGCTTTTTACAGGACTCACTTTTCCATAAGGGTTAGCGCTTGGCATAGCTAAGGGAACAGCAAGCTGTTTTAAAATTTTTTTTATTAAGGGGTGCTTAGGTATTCTGATAGCTACAGTTTGTTTTTTTGCTGTGATAAGAGAAGAGATTTTATTATTTTTTTTAGCAACTAAAGTAAGAGGGCCTGGTGTAAATTCATCAAAGATCTTTTCTATCAGAGGTTGTTTTTCAGATAAATAGGATAAAGCTTGCTTTTTATCGTAACAATGAACAATAAGGGGATCAAAAAAAGGGCGCTTTTTTAGTTGGAAAATCTTTTTAAGAGCCTTCTCATCATCAATTCGTCCAGCCAAACCATAAACTGTTTCTGTTGGGAGAGCGACAAGCTTTCCTGCTTTTAAAAGCTTAAGAGCTTGTTCATAGTTGACTATAGATTTCATATTTATTAGATAATTTTTTCCTTCAAACTAATAAGATAGTAATTTTTATCAGAAAAAATATTTTTTAATGATAGCTTTATTACTTAGTTGAAAAATCATATTTTTTTTAATCTTATTGCATATTTATTAAAAAGTATCCAGAAAAATTTTAAAAAAGAAATAAAAAATAAAGCGCTCAGCTGAGTAAGTCAAATTATAAATTATCATAATCAATATGGATACTTTTTGATAAAGGGTAACATTGGCAACTTAAAATTTCTAAATTTTTTATATTTTCTTCATCTAAGATTCCTTCTTCTAGTTGAAAAACTTTTCCTTCTTTGAGTTTAGCCATACAAGTCATACAAGAGCCAGAAGTACAAGAAAAAGGCGGATTATAACCTTGATCAATAAGTTGTTCTAAAAGTGATTTTTCACGATTAAGAGGAATCTCTATTGTTTCACCGTCTAAAGTAGCTATTAAAGTTTCAGGCTCAGATTCAATAGCTGAATTGGCATTAAAAAAAACTGAGTTTTCATCTGGTTTAGGCCCTCTTTGAGGCACAACTTTAAAATCTTCTGTATGAATGTCTGTTTTTTTCACCTCTAAACTTAATAAATGTTTTTGTATCATTTGCATATAATCTTTAGGACCACATAAATAAAAAAGGCTTTCTTTTAAATTGCAAGGTTCTAATAGGGATTGGAGTTTTTTATTATCAAGTCGCCCTTCTTTTTTTGACAAAACCAATTTTATTATCAGTTGATCTTTAAATTGTTTTTCTAAGAGCTTTAACTCTTTTTTATAGATAAAATGACTTAAATCTGAAATAGAAAAAATCAAATAAACTTTATTTGCTAAATTGGCTGATAAAACAGTTTTTAAAATAGAAAAAAGAGGAGTAATGCCTATCCCGCCAGCAAATAAAATATAGTCTTTTGCCTTTAAGCTAGTAGGCAGATGAAAAAACTCTCCTAAAGGAACTTGAGATTGAATTTCATCTCCTTTTTTTACTTTAGAGATTAAATAATTAGAAACGA
>JAPORL010000088.1 GCA_026712605.1 Pseudobdellovibrionaceae bacterium
TATCTTACAAGCTTTTCACACAAGTTTCAAAATAGGTTTCGGATTTGACAACAATTCAACTGTAAATCAATTTATCAGCTGATTAAATATCCAAGGAGTTATTTTATCTTCTTTTTGATAAATATTTTTCAAATTTTGAGCCAGTTGCTTTCTTCTTTCTCTATTTTTTTTAAGCTCTAAAACTTTGTTTTTAAAACTTTCAGAATTAAAATCTTTTTCTGCTATCATTTCCACACAGTTTTGTGAAGATAAGCTTAAAGCATTTTGAAACTGATGCCCTCCTGCTGAATAAGTTAAAGGGATTAAAACAACAGTTTTCTCAAAATAAGCTATCTCTGCGATTGAGCCTGAGCCGGCTCTTGAAAAAATTAAATCACACTCTTTATAATAATTTTGAATATTTGTTGAAAAAGCAAAAGCAGAAACACCATGTAAAGATTTGTATTTTTGATCAAGTTCGTCAAAAGATTTATCTCCTGTTTGAACCATGTAAAGATTTGTATTTTTTATCAAGCTCATCAAAAGATTTATCTCCTGTTTGATGATAAATAAAAATCTCTTCTCTCCACTTTGTGTCTTGTAAAGCTTGATGGACTGCTTTATTTAAAAATAAAGAGCCTTGACTGCCTCCTAAAACCAAAATTTTAAACTTATCTTTAGAAAATAATTTAGAGTTATTAGCTTGTTTTATTTGTTTTCTTAAGGGGTAAGATGAGCCAATTTGTTTTTTAGGAGATAAGGATTTCACTTTTGGAAAAACTGTAAATATTTTAGAAACAAAAGGCGCTAACATTTTATTAGCTAAACCCAAACAGGTATTAGCTTCCCAAATAGCTATTTTTTTTCTCATAAAAAAACCTGCTATTAAAACAGGAAATGTTACACTTCCCCCAGTTCCAAAAATAACAGCAGGCTTTATTTTTCTTATTAAAAAAATGGCTTTAAAAAAAGCCATTGGCAACTGCAATAAAGTTTTAATTTTTATTAAAAAACTTTGCCCTACTGCTAAACCACCAATGGAAATTTTATGAACAAAATAAGAGCTTGAAGACAACAACTTAGAGCTTAAATTACTTCCTGTATGAACAAAATGAATTTCTAATAAACTATTTTTAGAATTTTGTTTTATAAACCTATCTTCTAGCCGTTCCGCTATAGCAAAGGCAGGATAAATATGCCCTCCTGAATCTCCCATAGCAATTAAAATTATCTTTTTTTTATTCATATTTTTTAAATTTTCTGTTTTTATTTCTAAATCTAATTTCATTTTAGAATAAAATAAATTCCTATCTTTATTTAAAAATTAATACTCTAATCTGTTGTTTCTTTCTATAGACATAATCCATCCAAATAATAAAAAAGTGCATAATAAAGAGCTTCCTCCATAACTTAAAAAAGGCAAAGCCAAACCCTTTGTAGGAAGTAAAGATAAATTAACAGAACAATGAATGAAAACACTTATAGCAAATACAAAAATTAAAGAAAAAGATAAAACTTTTTCATAAAAATCATGAATTCTTAAAGATAGCCTCCAACCAGAATAAATTAAAAATCCATACATAGCAAATAAGATGGATAAACCTATAAAACCTGTTTCTTCAGCAAATACAGCTAAAGTAAAATCTGTATGAGCTTCTGGAAGAAAAAATAATTTACTTTGACCTTTACCTAAACCCACTCCAAATAGCCCCCCCGAATGCACTCCTAAAAGGCTTTGTATCACTTGAAAACCCTGTCCTGAAGGATCAGCCCAAGGATTTAAAAAAGCCGATAGACGAGCTAAACGATAATCTGTGCTTGTAGCAAAATAAAAAAGCGCACTAGATATAACAGACATTCCTAAAATAAAATAAAGCCAAGGCAAACCTAAAATAAAAATAAGACAAGACACTAAGGCGCATAATAAAATAATTGTTCCAAAATCGGGCTGTAAAATTAAAATTATAATAGGAAAACCAATAGAAAAAAAAGGAACAAACCAAAAGAAAATTTTTTGACCCGGCCATTGTTCTTTTAAAACTAAAAGCCAAGCTAATAAAAAAGGTGTTGTTACTTTTAAAAGTTCAGAGGGTTGAAACCGAAAAGAAAACGGAAGCTGAATCCAGCGTCTTGCTCCTCCAACAGAAATACTAGTTTGCGGGAACAAAGTTAAAATTAATAATAAAACAGCAAAAAACCATAACAACATTCCAAAATATCTATTGTATTTCCAAGGTATAAAGGCCACTATAAAAAAAGCCAGCCAAGCAATAAGACTAAAAATCAGTTGTTTATTAAAAAAGAAGAGACCATTCCCATAAGTTTCTATAGCAAATAAGAAAGATGAGCTATAAACTTGAACTAAGCCCAAGCCAGATAAAAAAAATAGACATAAAAAAATATTTCTGCTGTCTTTTGAAGATAACATTTAAAAATCCTCTACCAAAGATTCCAAGCCTTTTTTAATGAAATACACATTTACAAAACCTTTATCTCTAAGCTGTCTTGAAAAAGTTTGAGAGCTTTTTCCTGTTTTACAAATTAAAATAATGGGAGTTTTTACATCCTCTTGGTTTAGATCAGATAAAATATCCTCTTTGGTTTGTAATCTGGCTTTTTGAAGATACTTATTGAAACTAGATTTTGTATCCTCAGAAAAAGATTCTAATTGAAAAAAATCAAAAGAAATATTTTTTTCAATCAAATTATTTAATTGGTATTTATCTAAAGAATAAAGATCATCTTCTAATAGCTTGCTTTTTGATTCTTTTTTATTGAAAAAAGACTGCCTTAAAAACACAAAAAAAGATTTCATTTTGTTAAAAATCATGATGTATCACTTGATTTTCAAAAATTTTATTTTAATGATAAGTAAGGAGACCAGAATAAGCAAGAGTGATTTTATAGATTTTTTTGAGGATACAAATTGAGAATCTATTTAAAATCATCTCTATTTATCTTCAAATTCATCTTCATATTCTCCGCTCATTCCACCAGGAGTTCCTATAGGCGGATCAATTTTAAAAGTAGTCTTTAGATCTGAAGGGTTATTATTAGAGCCTACCATACTTACAATATTGGATGAGCTATTATCAGGAAAGCGAATTTCTACTTTTTTATTTTGACTTAAAGCGGTTTGTATCCTTTGCACCACATTATTACCAACAACCATAATTTTATCTTTTGCAATAGAGGCTCCAGCTCCATTAAATTGATTATCTATAAATAACATTCCCATTATTCTAGGGCTTTTTTGAAGTTCTTCTTCAAATTTATCCTTATATTTTTTTGGCATGGGAACCGAATCTATAACATCTTGGACAGCCTGCCCTGTGTTTGCATTGGGATTATTCAAAGTCCTAACGGCTTTGCTTCCTTTACGGGCATAATATAATATAAACAGCATGAATACCGCATATAAAATCATAATAACATAGCAAGCTTTCAAAAGAAAAGGAGGTCCTGAATATTGTAAAGGAACCTCTCCATACTTATTATCTTCAGGTTTTCCTTTCTGTATAACCAAATAAACAATCAAAGGAATACTGAAAGGAAACAGCAACAATAAAATGGAAATCCAACCTGTTAAATTGAGATCATGGAGTCTTTTGATAGTTATAACAAAAGTAGCATAAAGAAGATAAAAGCCATAAAGAAAAATAAGCAAACCGGATATAAGTGTTGGGAATAACATATGGCTCAGCATATAAATTATAGGTGATACGATAACTCCCACTAAGGAAAGCGCTGTAAAAGTAAGAGTAAAGGCTTCACGAGAAATACGACCATGCGCCTTAAATAGAAAAGTTTTAATGCTACTCATGGAAGATTCTGACTGCATATCTATTACCTCATTTTACACTTTGAGCCATTGATACTTTTAATAAGTAACAATAAAAACTCATTAACTTAAATTTTAAAGAATAATTGATAAAATACAATAAAAAACACATTTAATTAAGGATTTTTTCCTATTTTCTGTGGAAAAGTTATATAAATTCTCAAAACAAAGCAAAAAACTTCAAAAAATCAATAATCGCATTTTTACAATTGAGCTCACAATTTTTAAATATATATCTCAAAAAACATTGACTTTTACTTAAGCTTTTCGTAATTTTCTACAGCTGATTTAGAAAGCCTTTAAAAGCAATACAATCAACAGATAAGTTTAAAGCTTTTTTAAAGCCTGAAACTTTGCTCTTTGACAATTGAATAAATTTTTTTGTGATAAAAAATTGTCTTTGATTTTAGACAGAATTTGTTTAAAAACAGAGACAAAATCATATTAGTAAAGATAGAATTGATTTTGAGTAGAAAAAGATTTTATAAATAAATTTATAAGATCAATTCAAATCATTCTTGGCATTTTCATCTCAAAAAACTTCGGTTTTTTGTAAAGATGATAATCATTATATCAAGAGTTTGAAAATTATTAAGAGCTTGCGGGGAATGCCTTGGCGTCAAAAAGCGATGAAGGAGGTGGTAAGCTGCCATAAGCTTCGGGGAGTAGCACACATACATTGATCCGGAGATGTCCGAATGGGAAAACCCGCTGGTGTATCCAGCACAAGAGAGTGAATACATAGCTCTCTTAGAGCGAACGAGGGGAAGTGAAACATCTCAGTACCCTCAGGAAAAGAAATCAAAGAGATTCCCTCAGTAGCGGCGAGCGAAAAGGGACTAGCCCAAACCTTTTGGATGTTAAAGATTCCAGTCCTTGTCCAAAAGGGGTTATGGGACTTTCAAAAATGTCTGGAAACATTTTATGGAGTTACAAAATGAGATTTTAGTTTAAGGGTTTGGAAAAACCCACCAAAGAAGGTGATAGTCCTGTAGGCGAAAAAGTCTCATCTCCAGAAAGTATCCCAAGTACCATCCAGCACGTGGAATTGGTTGGGAATTTAGGGAGACCACTCTCTAAGGCTAAATATTCTTTGGCGACCGATAGTGAACTTAGTACTGTGAAGGAAAGGTGAAAAGAACCCCGAGAGGGGAGTGAAACAGAACCTGAAACCGTAAGCTTACAAGCAGTGGAAGCACTATGTATATCAAGTGTAACCATGTACCTTTTGCATAATGAGCCAGCGAGTTATTGTCTTAAGCTAGGTTAAGCCAAATGAGGTGAAGCCAGAGCGAAAGCGAGTCTGAATAGGGCGATTCAGTTTAAGGCATTAGACCCGAAACCCAGTGAGCTATTTATGGCCAGGGTGAAGCATGGTTAATCCTGTGTGGAGGCCCGAACCAATGAAGAATGCAACCTTCTTGGATGAGCTGTGAATAGGAGTGAAAGGCTAATCAAACTGGGTGATAGCTGGTTCTCCTCGAAATATATTTAGGTATAGCCTCGGAACATTTTATCACGGAGGTAGAGCACTGAATGGGCTAGGGGTCTTACCGGATTACCAAACCCAACCAAACTTCGAATGCCGTAGATAATTATTCCGGGAGTCAGTCATGGGGTGATAAGGTCCTGTGACGAAAGGGTAAGAGCCCAGACCATCAGCTAAGGTCCCCAAATCCATACTCAGTGTGAAACGATGTGAAGTTACCCGGACAACCAGGAGGTTGGCTTAGAAGCAGCAATCCTTTAAAGAAAGCGTAATAGCTCACTGGTCCAGTGACTTTGTGCGGAAGATTTAACGGGGCTAAGTATGGTACCGAAGCTATGGATTTGTCTTTTAGACAAGTGGTAGAGGAGCTTTGTAGCTTAGGCTGAAGGCTGACCGTGAGGACAGCTGGACGAACTACAAGTGATCATGCTGGCATAAGTAACGTATAATAGAGGTGAAAAACCTCTACGCCGAAAACTCAAGGATTCCTGGGCCAGGATAATCCTCCCAGGGTTAGTCGGGACCTAAGG
>JAPORL010000117.1 GCA_026712605.1 Pseudobdellovibrionaceae bacterium
CATTTTTTATACAATGCATAAAAATCTTAAAAAGCCTTATATTTTTCTATAAAAAAAATATGCTTTACACTTTTTTTTAATAAAAAATTATCGGTTTTCGGAGTTTTTTTTGTAATTTAAAAAATAGAAAGAATATTTTAAAAAGCTTGTAAAAAGTCCTATTCTTTTTTCAAAGAATTTTATAGATAGACAAAAAACAAATTATAAAATGCAAAAAACGACTTTTTTTCTTTTTTTATTCATTATTTGCGCTTGTGATTATCCTTTTAGTAAAAGTAAAAAGACCTCAGTTAATAAAACACACAAAATCTTTAGCCCTAAGGTATATCTAAGTAAACACAATCAGTTTATAGATATTCAAACTCTAAATAGACAAAATCATACTCTTAATTTATCCGATCAAATTGTTTTTTCTAATACTCAAGATTTTTTTAATAATTCTAATAGTGAGTATTCTAATCTAATGCCTTTAGAACTTGTAAATAAAGAAAATATAAACTTTAAAATTTCCTCTTTCTGTTCAAAATCTAAAATGGATTTGGAAAACTTAAATCAAACAGATAGATTATTTCAAGAGTTGGCGAGTACATCTTTTCAATCTCAGCTTTTTGTTATCAATTTAATTCCTAAAGAATTTTTATTGGAATCTTTAGAAAAAATTTTTTACTGCTCTTTTATTTTTGGAATTAGAAATAAAGATAAAATTTTTACTTACTACAACTTAGCTCAGCAAAGTATTCAGGTATCCACTGCTCAAACTAATAACCTAGTTTTAGTTTATGAAACTAACTCTGGTTATAAATACAGTCCAACTGATTATGTCATCCAAAATAGAAATATAAAACACACTTTACTTTTAAATAAAACCAATCAACCTGTAACAAATTATGAGCTTTACTGTGAAGGAATAAAAATTATGGATATTCCTGATTTCAAAATTAATATTAGCCCTATTTTTACCAATCTAATGGCTATTGAAAATCTGCCAAATAAGTCTCAAAACTGTCGTTTGTTTTCTAAAAATACAAATGATATAACAGGAGTCTCAAATTCTTTTGTCATTGATTTTGAAAGCTTAAATATAAAAAATAATTCTATTGATCTGCAACAATTAGAAGAGCCTGTTTTTGTTAATACAGCTGAAATAAATGTGTACCCTGATTTTTTTAAATTACCGTATGATTTTTATAACCCAGAGGAAATAAAACCTTTCGCAAAACGACCTGAGGCTTATATTTATCCAGAAAACTCCTTAGCTATAAATTCTTATATTCATTTTAAAAATTTAAACGAGATCAGCTTAAATGCCAATTATAACTCTACTGAAGTTGTATTGAATACCTCTTGCATGGATTCTAATCCAAAAAATAATTTATTTGAACTCGGCAAAACAGTTTCAACCACTGTCCGTATTCCTCTCAAACAAAAAATTCCTATCGCTGTGGCTCTACCACCCAGTATCTTTGAAATGGGAACAGTCTATGATAACTGGCTTAAAGAATTGATTGATTTATACAAAATATCTGATCAATTAGCAGTTTGGGTAGATGATCGTATACCTGAAAATGACACGAGAGAAAGATTTTTTAATGAAAAATATGTTCCGATGTTAGAAAAAGAACATGATCTTAAACAAAGCAGACACCAAATCACTTGTCTATACAATATTAAAATAGAAGATAAAGATAAGCCTCAAAATTATATAGAATTTGAAACAAAAGTTTTTAACATTTTATGGACAAGAGATTCTTACGGTGTGATCTATACAGCATTTCCACAAGGCGAAAATCCTTTTATAACTTTAAACGAACAAATTAATATAGATCAAAGAGATTTTGAATCAAAAGTTTTTAACATTCAAGGGGAAAGAGATTCTTACAATATAATCTATACAGCATTTTCACAAGGCAAAAATCCTTTTATAATTTTAAATCAACAAGCTAATACAGATCAAAGAGAATTTAGAACAATTGATCACAAATCCTTAATGGGGTATTTAAGTTTAACTTTTTCTGATTTAATTGATTCCCCTCTTGATCAAGATGAAGAAAATGACTTAAAAGAAGTTGTATTAGCCTGTAAGGGGTTTGAAGAGCCATATAAAAAATTAAAACTGTCCTGGCCTTATAAAGCCAATATAAGCAATCAAATTGTTTTAAAAGATTTATTTTCACATTCTGATTTTAAACTTTATATGGAAAAAGAAGTGTATGAAACAGCTTGCAGAGTTTTATTTTATGGACAAGATAATATTTTAAAATATTTTTCTGGAGAAATAAGACTGAGATAGACTCTCTATAAATTATTATAATCTTTTAATTCTAAATTTGTAAAGCTATGAGTTGTAGTCCTTTTGGAGGCTGTCTATCCCATAAGCTAATGACATAGCCTCCTAAGCCTGAGCCTGTAGGTTTTACAGCCAAAGCGCCCTCTTTTTTTAAAATTCTGATATGCTGTTCTAAATCATAAGATATTAATTTCCATTTTTTAAAAGAATCATATCCCAAATTTAAGGCAGATTTTAAAAGTGATAACGACTTTTCTTTATCTTCCTCTTTTAAGGCTTGAAGACAGATCTCAGCAGATTGATTCATTTGTTTATCAATTTCCTCTGCTAAAGTCCAATTTTCATCAAACAATTTCCTCACTTTAGAAACCCCCACAGAAGTGGAAGCTCTTCCTCCAGAATAAGATAAATACAATAAAGGTCTATGTTTAAAATTATCTAATACTTTTAAAGTTTTAGATTTTTGATATAAAATAGCTTTCTTCTTTAAAACGACGGCGACATCCATCCCACTGCTTTTTCCATGAAAAAAATCTTCTAAAGATGTCGCAAAGGAGTTGAGTTGGTTTTTATTAATCCAGTTTTTATATAGACACAGATGAGACATCCCAGCGCACAAAACCGCAGAAGCTCCTAAACCTGCGCCAAATGGTAAATTACCTTCAATAACTAAGTGACCTTTTAAATCTTCTTTTTGTTTATTAAGAGCCTTTAAAGTTCTATTCAGTAAAGGCGTAACTGCAAAATCTAATCCCGCTTTATGATCTCCTTTCCTGTTTATAACAAGCCAATCTTCAGTTTCTTTATAATAAAAATCAATATAATAATGATCAAGTGGATACACAAGGGCTAAGCTTGATCTCAATACACTGTATTCACCAGCTAAAACCCATTTACCGCTTAATCTTTTCTTAAACTCTTCCATAAATTAAGATAGCAGTTTATTAAATAAAACTTAATCTGTCAGTTTGTATTTACAAAAATTTAGATTCTGTTTTAAAAAGCATATGAGATACAAAACTAAAAACGAGTTCGGATTTGAACACATAGCGACCAAAGGTCGCTTTGTGGCAAAACGCATGTCCGAGTTTTTAGCTTTGTATCTCATATGCTTTTAACCAATAAACTTAAAACAGGAATAAATAAGCCTTAAAATCTTGGACATAGTTTTTTCTACACAATGAATTACAGTCGCTGTATTGTTCAAATCCAAACTCATATTAAGCTTTTCACAAAAAATACAAAACAGCTTATAAAATTATATAAATAATTCTTAAATAAAGACTTGTCTTGTTTTTTATGAACAGCTAGGTTTAAAAATATGGAAAAACAAAATTCACAAAAAAATCTCCAAAAAACAGATCCTGAAATTTTCCATTGGATACAACAAGAGTCTCAAAGACAAAAAGAGGGTTTAGAGCTTATCGCTTCAGAAAACTATACTTCGCCAGCCGTTTGTGAAACTCAAGGATCCTTATTGACAAACAAATATGCTGAAGGCTATCCGGGAAAAAGATACTACGGAGGCTGTAAGTATATAGATGAGTGTGAGAATCTAGCTATAGAAAGGCTAAAAAAGCTTTTCAAAGCAAATTTTGCAAATGTTCAGCCCCACTCAGGCTCTCAAGCCAACATGGCTGTTTTTTTAGCTGAATTAAAAGTAGGTGATAAAATCATGGGGCTTGATCTTTCTCATGGCGGTCATCTCACTCACGGATCACCTGTTAATTTTTCAGGTTTTTTATTTGAATCTGTTTTTTATAGATTAAACCTGAAAAATCAAAGACTGGATTTTAATCAAATTGAAGATCAAGTTAAAAAAGAAAAACCAAAACTTATTATTGCTGGTTATAGCGCTTACCCCAGAGAAATTGACTTTAAATCTTTTAGAGAGATTTCAGATAGACATGGAGTTTTGTTTTTAACTGATATAGCGCACATTGCTGGATTAATAGCAGGTGAAGTCCACAGTTCTCCTGTCCCTTATGCAGATTATATCACCTCAACAACACACAAAACTCTTAGAGGACCTAGAGGTGGGATCATCTTATGTAATGAGCCAGCAAAAGCTAAAAAAATAAATTCTAAAATTTTTCCCGGTATTCAAGGAGGCCCTTTAGAGCATGTCATAGCTGGAAAAGCCGTTGCTTTTGGAGAAGCTTTAAGGCCTTCTTTTAAAAAATATGCAAAACAAATTATTAAAAATGCAAAAACTTTAGAGCAAATATTTCACAAAGAAAATTTACAAATGGTAACAGGAGGAACAGACAATCATCTTTTACTGCTAGATTTATCAGATAGAGATGTCACCGGTAAAACAGCCGAAGCCATGTTGGAAAAAGCAGGCTTAACTGTAAATAAAAATACAGTTCCCGGTGAAAAACTTTCTCCTTTTGTCACTAGTGGCATTCGTTTGGGAACGCCTGCTCTTACAACAAGAGGCATGAAGGAACAAGAAATGGAACAAATTGCTTTGTGGATAGCTCAAGTTATAAAAAATATTGAAAACGAAGCTTTAATCTCAAAAATTCGTAAGGATGTTCAAGAGCTATGCTCTCAATTTCCTCTTTATCAAGGATAAAAAAATTTTGATCAATGAGAAAATTTTTTGTTTATGTTTTTATTTTAATTTTTTTTAACTCTTGCGCTTTTATTCAAAAATCAGATCCTATTTATTTTGAATGGCCTCTTAAAAAATATAAGATCACACAAAAGTTCAACTCTTCTAAAAAACCAGCTCATCTAGGAATTGATTTAAAGGCTAATTCAGGAACAAAGGTTTTAAGTGTTTCTTCAGGGCGAGTTGTTTATGCTGGTCAAAAATTTAGTGGCTATGGAAAAGTTATCATTATAGAACATAGCTCACATTGGACTAGCCTGTATTCCCATTTAAGTCAAATAAAAGTAAAACAGAATCAAAGAGTAAAAGGAGGACAAGTTATAGGCGCTGTGGGAAGCACGGGAAGAAGCACAGGACCTCATCTTCATTTAGAGCTTATGTACAATAAAAAAAATGTGAACCCTCTTAGATACCTTCCTTCACAATAAAAACAGTCTTTCTATAAAAAAGCATTTAAGTATTTTTCATAAAAGCTTATAAGATATAAATTTGGAAATTTTGAACTTTGTGTGAAAAGTTTGTAAGATATAAAGCTAAAAGCGAGTTCGGATTTGAACACATTGCGACTGAAAGTCGCTTTGTGTAAAAGCCTGTCTGAGTTTTTAGCTTTGTATCTTATAAGCTTTTCACATAATAATTTAAAATGAATGTGTATTTGAACACACAGCGACTGAAGGTCGCTTTGTGTAAAAGCCTATCTGAGTTTTTAGCTTTGTATCTTATAAGCTTTTTTTATTTTAAAGATTATATCTAAAATCCGAAGAGTCTTTAGATGAAACTATTTGTCAAACCTCTT
>JAPORL010000050.1 GCA_026712605.1 Pseudobdellovibrionaceae bacterium
CTTTCTTTTAGAAGGCTGTGTGAATAGTGCAGATGAAGAGGCAAGGGCTATTAGTATTGCTGATTTATATACCCAATTTGAAGTTACTTCTATTGGTCCAGGCGCTCAGAGAAGACAAAATGTCAAATTGGTAAAAAATGATCTTAAAGTCCCTTGTGCTTCTGCTAAAAAAGAGACAGCAGAGAAAAGTCAAAAAGATCAAATTAAAAAACTAATACAAGTTGTAGTTCATTTTGTAGAAATGGATAAAAGTTTTAATAAAGGTTTTTTATTCCAATGGACTCCCTCAATTGGAGATCAAGGAACTCAAATTACTGGATCTTTAGGCGGAGATCCTCGTTTGCCTCAAGGTATTACAGCTATTTTGACAGCAACAGTTGCTAATTTTTTTCCTAAACTGAATTGGGCTAAAAGCTTTAATTTTGCTAGGGTTTTGCATAACTCTAGTATTTTGGTGGAAAACGAAGATCAGGGAGTTATTAGCAGTTCTACTAGTTCCCCTGAAAGAACTAATTCAGAAGGTCTCACTGTTTCTGGTGGTTTAACAGGACAAGTGACAACTAATGTTAGTCCTAAAATTATAGGTCCTAGAGAAAATATGATTCAGCTGAAACTGGGGATTCAAGTGAGTTCTCCTACAAGTAATGGAGTTAATAACAGAAATATTAACACAACTATCAATGTAAGGGATGGCGCTAGTGCCGCTATTGGAGGCTTAACCAGCTCTTTTTTAACAAGCGCTTATAATGGAAATCCCTCTCAAACTACAGGTATACCCCTTTTAAATTTACATTCCTCTAAGAGTTATAAAACAAAAAAAACACAATTTGTTGTTTTTATTACTCCAATTATAAAAAGCTCTGCTAGTATAGGTGTTGAGCGGATTAAACAGAAATTTAGGTTGGAGGAGTAGTGAGTATATCTGAAAAAACCCATATAATTGCTTTAACGGGTGGAAAAGGGGGAGTAGGAAAAAGTATGGTTTCTGCTAATTTAGCTTTAGCCACTCAAAAAGAATTTAAAATTCCTACTTTATTGATTGATTTAGATAGTAAATCTTGTGGTGATCAAAATATAATTTTAGGTCTTCGCTCTCGATTAAATGTAGAGCAATTTAGTGTTTACAAACAAGCTCTTAACCAACAAAGTTTAAAAAATATTTTAGCCTATCATCCAAGCGGTATGGCTTACTTGAGCGCTGTTTTAAGTTTAGATCAAAAACTTACTTGTGATTTACAAATGTTTAAAAAGCAAATTTTTCATCTGTCTCAATTTTTTTATTATATTATTGTTGTTTTAGGTTGTGATATCGGACCTATTCAGCAGGAAATTTTAAATTTTTCAAGCGCTGTCTTAGTTGTAAGTGCTCCCGAAATTTTAGCCATCAATCAAAGTAAAAAATTACTATCAGAACTATCTTATCTGCCTTCCTCTTTATTTTATCTTGTTCTCAATAAATACAATCAAAGAGCTTTGAATCCCGCTTTAATTAGTAAGAGCCTTAATCGTCCTGTGTTAGTTTCTTTACCAGAGGATTCGGCTTTATCAGAAAGTCTGCACAGTTCAAAACCCTTTATTTTATCTAATCCTCAATCTTCTTGGACTAGAGCTTGCTATGATATTATCCGTAAACTGAATACAGGGCTTCTTCAAAAAGGAAAGAATTTGGGAAGAAAGAAAGCCCCGCTTAAAAAACAACAGCAAGTTCTCCTTTCTAATGGTAAATCACTTCCTTCCAGCTTTAAATCAGAAGAGAAAAAATTAGATCCTATTACTTTGTTTAAAATTCAAATTCATTCAGAACTGATAAAAGAGATGGATTTAAAAAAAGATTTAACTAAAGCTACTGATGAAGGAGCTAAAGCTGAACTCAGAAAAAAAACACAAACTACTATTGCTCGTTTAGTTGATCTTAGAGGACAAAATTTTTCTCGTGAAGAGCGTAATCAAGTGATAAAACATGTTTTAGATGAAGCTTTAGGTTTAGGCGTTTTAGAAGAGCTCTTATCAGATACTTCGGTTTCTGAGATCATGGTGAATGGATGTAACCAAGTTTTTTGTGAAAGAGGAGGGAAGCTCCAACTGAGTGATTTAAAAATAACTTCCAATAAACATTTAAGGACTATTGTTGAAAGAATTGTGACCCCTTTAGGCCGTCGGATTGATGAAAAAACTCCTTATGTAGATGCTCGCTTAGCTGATGGAAGCCGTGTCAATGCTGTGATTGAGCCTTTAGCTATGGATGGGCCTTCTATCACTATTCGTAAATTTCCGGCCGAAAGAATTGAAATGAAAGATCTGACAGATCGTTTTAACTCTTTGACAGATGAAATGGCTGGATTTTTAAAAATTTGTGTGGAACAAGGTTTAAATATTGTGATTTCGGGAGGAACAGGTTCAGGTAAAACAACTTTTTTAAATGTGCTTTCAGGCTTTATTCCTGAAACTGAAAGAATTATTACTGTAGAAGATGCCGCAGAACTTCAGTTAAAACAAATTCATGTGGTTCGGTTGGAAACAAGACCAGCTAATATAGAAGGGGAAGGAGAGATTAGTATCCGTGATCTAATAAAAAACTCTCTTAGAATGCGTCCTGATCGAATTGTTGTGGGAGAGTGTAGAGATGGAGCGGCTTTAGATATGCTTTCCGCAATGAATACAGGTCATGATGGATCTTTAACCACAGTGCATGCTAATAGTCCTAGAGAAGCGGTTTCTAGGTTAGAGACTCTTTGCCTAATGGCCGGAATGGATCTTCCTGCTAAGGCTATTAGAGAACAAATTGCTGGCGCTTTAGATATGATTATCCAAATTGGCAGATTAAGTGATGGAAGTCGTAAAATACAAAGCATAACAGAAATAGTAGGTATGCAAGGGGATGTTGTTACTTTACAAGAGGTGTTTCGCTTTAAAGAGGAGAGTTTTACAAAATCTGGAAAAATTATAGGACAATTTCAAGCTTCGGGTATTATTCCTACTTGTATTGAAAAATTTGAAAGAAAAGGTATAAAAATTCCCCGAGATTTATTTATGACAAAAGATTCAAAAGAAATTAAAAAACCTTCTGTAAGTTTAAAAGCCAGCATTAAAAAAAGTTCATCCGCATTTAAATCATCTTTGTCTAAAAAACCTATTCCTAAAATTATTAAAAAGGATGTGGCATGAGTCTTTTTAATAATACTTGGATTTTATGTTTTACAGTGGGATCGCTTATGACATTAGTTTTTTATCTCAACTCAGAAAAGTGGATACAGTTTCTTACTGAAAAAAGCTTTGGGGTTCAAAAAGAAA
Source organism: Pseudobdellovibrionaceae bacterium (assembly GCA_026712605.1). GTDB lineage: Bacteria > Bdellovibrionota > Bdellovibrionia > Bdellovibrionales > UBA1609 > JACOND01. The sequence continues at coordinate 3,292 of JAPORL010000050.1, forward strand.
TTTTAGAAATCATAGACAAACTGTTAATCTCTCAAGATACAAAAAAGCTTAAAAGAAATAGTTGGATATTTACTATTAGTTTAAGCTTAATTGTGTTTATATCTCTTTGGCCTCATGTTGTTATGAGCCTTATTGCTTCTACAATTGTTTTTATAGGTAGCTGGTGGTTTTTAAAAAAATTGTTTCAATCTTTATGGGATAGACATTGTAATCAAGCGGTAGATCAGATGGTAGAGGCTTTAACTATTGTGTGTAATAGTTTGAAAGTTGGTTTAAGATTAGGACAGGCTTTAGAAAGGGTGATTAAAAATTACCCAGGAGCTTTAGCTAAAGAGTTTTCTTTGGTTTTAAATAAAATGCAATTAGGACAGAATCTAGAGGAATCTTTAGAAGAAATGGGGAAAAGACTAAAAAAACCAGAAATAGATATGCTTGTTAGCACAGTTAATATTTTAAAGGAAACAGGTGGAAATTTAGCAGAAACTTTTTTCGTTATGGCTGAAACTATAAGAGAAAGACAAAAAATGGAAAAAAAGATAAAGGCTTTAACCGCTCAGGGTATGATGCAGGCAAAAATTATCTCTGCTTTGCCTTTTATTTTGATAGGAATCTTTTTTATTATGGATAGAAACTATATCTCGCCTCTTCTTTTCAAGCCTTTAGGCTGGATATCTTTAGCCATAGTATTAGTATTAGTTTTAGTAGGAGGTTTTTTAATGAAAAAAATGGTGGAAATTAAAGTTTAAGTCTTCACAATACACCGTCTTTCATTTAAAATAAAGTTTGTTTTTATAAAAGGAGAAGCTCATGAAATATTTATTGCTAACTTTATTATTTATTCTGTCGTTTAAATCTTTTGCGATTGTAGATACAAGAAGCGCGGGTTATTCAAAAACTTTTATTGATTTTAAAACGGAAAGTTTGAGCTATCCCTTAGAGATAAAAAGAACTTACAACAGTCGTTCTCTTTATAATGGTCTATTTGGTTTTGGCTGGTGTTCTAATTTAGAAACTCGTTTAACTGTACTCCCTGATGGTATGATTAAAGTTGTAGAATGTGGAGGAGGAATGGAGATATTATACCACCCTAAAGGAAAAACTCCTGATGTTGATTCTTATGTTAATATTATTTTACAAAAACTGAAGGAAAGAAAAGTAAGGATGTCAAAAGAATCTACTGAAAAGTTAAAAAAAGATCTTTTGAAAAGTCAAAATTTAAGAGCAAATTTTTTATCAGCCTTAGATATAAAAGGACAGGCAGAAAAAGGTTTAAAATATTATGCTCAAGGTCGTGTGAAAGAGTATATAGTTTTAACTTCAAAAGGATACGTACGATATTTACCTAATGATTTTAAAGAAAACTTTAATAAGCAGGGACAATTAGTTAAATCTTCTAATAAAACTGGAAAAATTGAAATTTCTTGGAGTCCTAAAAATATTCAAGTTATGAATGATAGAGGACAGCGTTTGATTTTATCTTTAAATAATAAGACGGGTAAAGCTATAAATGCAGTTTATAATAACAAAACAGTAGCCAGATATACTCATAGAAACCAAGATTTAGTGAAAGTGCTTAATAGTGAAGGGACTTTTTTACATAGCTATGATAGCCTTCATAATTTAATAAAAAACACTTATCCTGATAAAACCACAGAGGAACTCACTTATAATTTGAAAAAAGATTGGGTAATTGGATTTAAAGATAGAAGAAATTGTAATGAGAAATATAATTATGGAGTGAATAAAAATAATCCAGATCACTATTTTTCAACAGTAGAGAAAATATGTGCAAGAAGAATCGTGAATAAAAGCAAGTATGAATTTTGGCATAAAACAAATAAAGGAGGAGGAAAATATCTTTATCGTGCTAGAGCTAGAATAAATGGTCGTATTAAAACAGATGTAATCTATCATCCTGTATTTGGAACGCCTGTCTCTTTTTTTAAAGATGGAGTAAGGACAAAGAGACAATATTATGCCAACGGATTTTTAAAAATGAAAGATAATCCTTATCAAACAGTGCGGTATAGTAAATATAATCAAAAGTGTCGTAAACCTGAGTTAGTTAAAATTGAGTATAAAAATCCTAATTCCAGAAGTAAGAAAAAAATCACTAGAACGGAGCAAATTAATTTCAATTTTGATAACAAGTGTCAGCTGTTTATGGCAAAAAAATCAGAAGATGAATGGATTAAAATTGGTCATGATGAGCAAGGAAGAATGGTATCTATGGAAGATCAGTCTCGTAAAAAGATTCTTTTAAAATGGCATGCTTCTTTTAATAAACCAGAATTAATTATAAGAGAAGGTGTTGGTACCCTTCGTATTGTTTATGATCGTACAGGAGAAGTTACAGAGCTTAGAGGCTTAAG
>JAPORL010000125.1 GCA_026712605.1 Pseudobdellovibrionaceae bacterium
TTTTGCCACCAAGCGACCTGTGGTCGCCTTGTTGTCAAATCCGAACTCGTTTTTAGTTTTGTATCTTACAAGCTTTTAATCAAGAAACTTAAATAGGAATAAATAGGACTTAAAATTTTAGACATGCGTTTTGCTACAAAGCGACTTTTGGTTGCCTTGTTGTCAAATCCGAACACATTAAAATCTCTATTTTTATGAAACTTTAAATAGACTAGTTAAGTCTATAACTTCCACAATTTAAACTGAATGAATAAAATGGAATGAATTATTCTGAACTATCAGAACTTTCAGAATAACTAATTCTAGGAAAGATTCTATCATTTCTATTAAAGATTGCACACCATGCAGAGTCTGAACAGCTTGCTATATTATCCAAATCTAATAAATCATTACATGGTTCAATTTCTTCATCTAGAGTTGTAAAATCTTCATAATCACAATCTTTTCCTTCTTCTCCTTCTATATCAGGATCAGAAGAATCATCTCCGCCCGCATTATAAAACTCTCTAAACTCTTCAAAAGTGTTCCATTCTCTGATCATCAATAAAATCCTGTGTAAAGTTTCTCCAGCAATATCTAAGCAGGCAAATTCAAAAAATAAATTCGGTGTATGATCGTAATAAGGAGATCTTTGTAAAAAGTCAGGAAGACTGCTTCTATTTAGATCTTTTAATCTTTCTGGCTCGCGATCTAACATTTCTAAATAGTTTGCAAAAGGTGAACTAACACCAACATTAGCGCGTTCTTCTGCTCCATTGATTGAAATTAAATCTGTTAATGTTATACTTTCATTTTCTCCTGTTTCTTTAGGACTTATTAAAATATTTTGATGAAATTCTTCTGTATTATGATCTCGCGATTCAGCAATAAGGCTAGGGCCTCCGAAGCATTCTAAATCGGGTTCCCATTCAGACCCATCTGATTTTCTTCCACGACTACAACATCTTACAGCCTCTTCATCTATAGTAGCGCTTGCCGGACATAAATCTTCTTCATCTTCTACACAATTGCTCTGCCCAACAATCCTAAAACCACTTTCGTCATCCTCTTCATCATCACTACCACATTCTTCTACATCAGGACCTTCTAAAATTTCATGATTAAAGTGCCAAGGTAGGGAGAGCTTAATGTAGTCACACATTCTGCCAGGAACATTATAAACAATATGAACTTCATTATTAACAAATTCATATTCTAAAAGATCTAGGATACAAATTAAATTTTCTTCTGAAGCTATTCTTTCATCAAGCTCTTCATCACTATCTGATCTGCTATAAAAAATTTCGCAATTAGAAAGACTATTTCTTTCTTCAGCATCTCCATATTCTGTTGTAGTACTCATTTCGTAAAAAGGAATAGAGTCTCCTTCTGATTTGTATTGATCTGTATCTAAATCAACATAAAAATACTCCGAATTAGAAGGAGCAGAGCCTTCCCCTATAGAAGGAAAATTATATCTTACACTAACACCTCCACCAAAATTGCAGGAAGTGAGTAAAATTGTGAATGAAATAGAGAGTATTAACTTATTTAACATCTAATCCTATTAGTATTTAAAAAATTCCTTTTTAAATTTAAGCCATTTATTATTTTAGCCAAATGTACTACTTTAGTATAGATAAGCTAAAAAAAACCAGACTTTTGTCTTAGATATAAAAGATAAACAGATTAAATTAAATACAATTTCTTAATTGTGAAATGTTGTCAGAGTAGCTTCCACTTTTAAAAATGTAATTTCCAGCAACTAATATATCTGCTTGAGGCACTTGCTTTGCTGTTTCAGGAGTGATACCGCCATCAACCTCAATTAAAATAGAGCTTTTTAGAGAATTTAATTTATTTTTTAAAAGGCTTACCTTTTTTGCTTGTTCTTTTAAAAAAACTTGTCCTCCCGCTCCCGGCTCTACTGTCATTATTAAAACTATATCTAAATTTTCTAAAAAAGGGAACACTTTATCTATAGGAGTATTTGGCTTAACAGACAATCCCGCTTTTAAATTTGAGCTTTTAATTTTATTTATTAAATCTATAGGTTTTGAACAGGCCTCCACATGAAAAGTGATAGAATTAGCTCCGGCTTTAGCAAAAGGCAAAATAAGTTTTTCAGGTTTTTCTACCATAAGGTGAACATCAAAAGGCAGTAAAGAAAAAGATCTCAAAGCTTTTAACACAGGAGGACCAAAAGTGAGATTAGGAACAAAGTGTGAATCCATAATATCCCAATGAATCCAATCGGCTCCAGCCTGTTCTAAAGCTTTCACTTCTTTTCCTAACTGAGAAAAATCACTAGATAATAAACTGGGAGCAACTAAAAAGCTCATAGCTTTTTATAACATGTTAATTTTTTAAAAAAAACGATCTTTTAGCTTTAATTTTTGACCTCTCAAAAATTCTTCAATTTTTTGGATTTTTTTCCCCTCCAGTTGTAATTTTAAAAGTTTTAAAGACTTTGATCCACAAGCGACTATCAGTTGATTTTTTTAAATAGCGCAAATTTCTCCTGGAGAAAAATCAAAAAAATCCTCTTTGGCTATTTGAGAGCTATAAATTTTTAACCGCTTTCCTTTTAAAAAGCAAAAAGCCTGAGGTCCTAAATATAAAGCTCTAATTTGATTATGAATTTCCAATGCCGATTTTGTCCATACAATTTGAGCTGATTTTTTTTGGATTTTATGAGCATAAGTTACTTGTGAAGTGTCTTGCGCTATAGGTTTTATTTTATTTTCTAAGTAGGGAATGAGTTTTTCTTTGAGTAAAATTTTTGTTTCTTTTAAGGATTTTTCAAAAAGAGTTTTAGAATTATCTTCTTCCTTAATGTAAAATTCTCGTTTTGCAATGATATCCCCTGCATCTAATTGTTCAGTCATAACCTGTAGACAAATACCTGTTTTTTGATCTCCAAACATCAAGGCTCTTTGTATGGGAGCGGCGCCTCTTAAACGAGGCAATAAACTAAAATGAAGGTTAAGACAGTTTTTTGGAAAAATTTTAAGATATTTTAAAGGTAAAATCTGTCCATAAGCACAGACAAAACAAAAATCAGCTTTTTGTTCTAAAACAGTTTTTAAAAAAGAGTCTGTTGAGCAATCTAAAGGTTCTAATACGGGAATTTTTTTTATAAGAGCAAATCTTTTCACAGGAGAATTTTTATTTTTAAGCCCCCTTCCTTGTAAACTATTAGGCTGAGTTAATACTGCTTTTAGATCTAAAAGGGGATTTGTAAGTAACAACTCTAAAACTTTTATAGATATTTCAGAAGTGCCAGCAAAAATAAAAGAAAACTTTTTCACAAAACTTTATCAACCCTATTTTGAATTTCTATCTTAGCTGTTATTTCATAGCAAGCAGAAAACTTCAAAAAAAAGTGAAAAACAGCGCGACCATAGATCGCTTTGTGTTCCACAGCAGACCTAAGTTTTTGAACTTCTTATTTTACAAACTTTTATATGAGATAGTATATAATTTCTAAAAAATTAATTTTTAATTAGGCTAAGACAGTTTTAGTAGGATAACCATGTTTTTTTATTTCTTCTTTAAGCCTTTGCGCTTTTATCGGACTTAAATGGTCAATAAAAAGTTTACCATCCAAATGATCGATTTCATGTTGTAGGCAAATAGATAAAAGTCCGTCTGTTTTTATTAAAATCTCTTTTCCCTCTTTGTTTAAAGCTTTTACTTCTACAATTTCAGCTCTTTTCACTTCTGCAAAATAGCTTGGAAAGCTTAGGCAACCTTCAGGAAAAATAACTTGACCTTCTTTTTTGATAATTTCCGGATTAAATAAAATTAAAGGTTGTTTAATATGAGCGACTAAATTTTTTTTTAAAGTAGAGGAAGAGTAGCGTGAGTCTTTTTCATTTTCTGATGAAAGTTCTGAGCTTGTGTCTGCTACTAAAAGACGAACAGGCTGAGCCACTTGAATAGCCGCCAAACCAACTCCATTCTCGTTTTTCATAGTTTCCAACATATTTTCAGCCAGCTTTTTTAATTCTTCTGTGATTTGATTAACTTTTTTGCCTTTATTTCTCAAAAGGGGGTTAGGAAATCTTAAAATCTCTAACAAGGCCATAGACTACTCATAATAAATTCTATCTATCAAAAAGCCAGATTAATAGCTTTTTTTACAAATTAGCATTTAGCTAACTTGCAAAATTCTCTTTTAAATGTCATGTGTATAATATAGTTTTTTTATAAAAAAACAAGAGGAAAAGAATTTTGGGCTTGAAGGTTGCTTTAATAGATAAGAGTGAAATCGTTCATAAAATGCTTTCACATTGTCTTTATTATTATACTATTGAAGTCCACCGCTTTGATGATTTTGATTCTTATCTTAAATCTTTTCATAATGAAAAACCCGATCTGATTTTTATAGATTGGGAAATTAAAAAAGGGGATCAGCCCATTATTTATACAGCTATTGATCAATTTCATGCTGTGCCTTTTGTTTTGCTTTATAGAAAAACAATGGAACAAGATATATCTGCTGTCTCTAATCAAGTTCCTCATAAGATATCAAAGCCTATTAATCCTAAGAAAGTTAGAGATATATGTGTAGAACTTATCCCTGAATTAAAAAATTCAGCATTGACTTCTTTTTTAGAATTTCCAAAGAGCGCAGAAGAGAAAAATGAAGAAAGCAATAAACCTAGCTCTATTAAGTCTCAACCAGTTAAGCCCATTGAGAAACAAGAAGAAACAAAAAGTTTTATAACAAATTTAATAAATAAAACAGGTTTGTTTAAAATACCTTCCCCAGAAGAAATGGAATCAGCAGAAGAACAGCCTGAGACTTTTAAAGAAGCTTCTTCCAGTTTAGAATCATCAGAAAAAAGCAGTATTAAAGCCAGTTCAAATTTAGTTAAACAGGCCTCTTCTAGTTTATATTCAAAAAATATAAAACCAACTGATACGACTTCTGTCACACAGAATATTATTTCTAATAAAAGCCCATTGGAAAAAAACTTAGATAGTAGTATAGCTGAAAAAGATAAAAATCCAATAAAACAGGTCTCTTCTCAAAAGAAAACACATATTATGAATAAGCCAAAAAACTTTAATAAAGAAAACATGCAGATTGATGAAGACACTCAAAATTCTTTGGCTCCTATGACTATTAAAAATACGCCTTCAGGTAAAACACAGTCAGCACAATCTCATTCTTTGTCTAAACAGGATATTCTACAAGCTTTTAATAAATATAAGGATAGTCTGGAATTTCAAAAACTAGTGGAAAAAAACTTAACAGAGTATGCCCAATCGGCTGTATCTGAAATTTTAAAACCTGATTCAGTTAAGAATGGTTTAAAAAAACCTTTAGAAGATTTTAAACAAAGCGCTCAATTTAAACAGTTAGTTGAAAAAGAAATTTCACAGTATATTCAAAAACAACTCCCTTTAGTTATAAAGTCAATTGTGGAAGATCAAATTAAAAAAATCATAGGAGATTAGCTTTTGGAGGTTTTTTCAAATTCTTCTCTTCAATTTACAAAATCTTACTCGGACAATTCGATTCAAAGTCAAATAGATGGCTTATTTTTTGGTTTGAATTATTTAGA
>JAPORL010000006.1 GCA_026712605.1 Pseudobdellovibrionaceae bacterium
TAAAACCAATGATAATTTAATTGCTATGGTGATGAACATGAAAAGCGGACATTTTGGATCGACTGGTCAGCTGGAACACTTTAAGCTTTACTCTTTATGCTATTCTTTTTTAATTGGTCTAGAAGAAGGCTTAATTTAAAAAGCAAAGCTAATCCAAGCAGAAAAGGTTGGAAAGATCCAACCTTTTGTCTCTAAAAACTCTGTAAATTTATTTTTTTGACTGGTAGAAAGACTATCTGGATACTCTATAGAATTTTCATTTAATAAATCGGCTTTAAGAATTTTAATTAAACCAACTTCAAAATTTAAATTCACTTTATTAAACGGAATTTGATAGCCTACATGAAAATTGGCATTATAGGTATTCGTTCTTACTGAATATTTTTTCGTTTCGTCAATGCTATCATCTTTTAAAACCCGCCTTAAAATGATACCTTTTGATCCACCCTTTCCATAACGAGAGTGAGATAAACCTAATTCTAAATAGGGTCCTCCTCCCTCTGACTGTAAATAAGGAGCCCAAGCTAAACGAAAATCCAAATAGATAGAGTTTTTAAGCGTATCTGACAAGAGTTTAGCTTCTTCTGAATTAAGGTATCCAAAAGAATCCGCTATCTTTTCAAAAGAATCCAGAAAAACCTCAGAAATAAAACCTAAACCGAAACGAGCATAGGCACTATCCATTAATAGATACTTTAAATTAACTCCAAAACTGATAGGGTATTCTAAGCCAAATTCTAAAAAACGATCATCTAAAAAAGGCTTACTTACAACAGGCTCCGATACAAAAGCAGATGAAGAACTCACTACTGTATTGCTAACAGCTCGTGTTTCTTTTAAGCTCTCAGCTGAAACAGTTGAGGCAAAAAAAATCAATAAAAATAATAACTTTATACTTTTCATAATATCCTTTAACTACCCTTTTCGTCTGGTTTGTAAAAGAGCTTAATACACTTTCTTTTATTTGATGATTTGTCAATATTTTGTATTTTCAATGAAAATACAGTTTTTTTTTAAAAAAGACATTTTCTATAAAAAACTTGATATTTTTCTAAAAAATTCATTTTTTTAGCATTTAAAATTAAATTTTTAGCTATTTTTTTAACTATTTAGAGCCTTTTTACAAAAAAAGAAATATTTTTTATTTTTTACTTACTAAAGTTAGTTTTTTCTCTGATTTTCACATAAAGTTGTAAAAATTTCTCTGAACTTAGATTTTCAGCCCTACATTTAACATCAAGACCTAAATCCTTAAGGGTATCTTTTGGAGAAGGAATATCTAACTTTTTAAACAACATCTTTCTTTTAAACTGAAAACACTTTTTAACAAATTGAAAAAATAAATCAGGACAAATATTAGAATTAAATTTTTTAGCTGTAAATTCTAAAAATCGCCCATCTACTTTAGGAACTGGATAAAAGTCGTTTTTAGGAATTGAAAATAAATTAGAAATAGACCAAAAACTTTGAGCCATAACAGAAAGGAGGGAATAATTTTTAGAACCCACTTCAGCTTTAATCCTTTCTGCCACTTCTTTTTGTATTAAAAAAAACATTTTATCTGATTGTTTTTGTTGAACAGAAAATTGAATGATCAAAGAAGAAGCTATCTCATAAGGAAGATTTCCAAAAAGAGTAAATTTTTTAGGTAATAAAGACCAATTGAATCGCAAAGCATCTTCACAAAAGACAGTCCAATCCTTTTGATACCAATAATTTGCCAGTTTTTTATCTTTTTCTATTAAAAAGATTTCTTTTTTTTTAAAATATTGAGTTAAAGCTCCTAAGCCTGGACCCACTTCTACAAAGGGAGGAGATTGTTTTTGAATAGCTTTTACTATCCTTTGAATTAAACTAGTGTTTACTAAAAAGTTTTGACCAAGCTTTTTAACAGGTCTTATCTTCTGTTCTTTTAAAACCTGCTGAACTTGTTTCTTATTCATAAGCTTTTTAAAAAGTTAAACTTTTAATATGATAATCTTTTAAAAAAGTCATTATCTAGATGTCTTGGAGAAGTTTTCAAACTTAAGCCATCTGTTTGACCTCTTAAAAAATATTGCAAACCTGTCCAAGCAATCATGGCTCCATTATCTATACAAAATTCTAGCTCTGGTAAATGACAAGAAACTGATTTTTTTTGAGACCACTTTTTTAATCGTTTTCTAAATAAACTATTAGCACTTACTCCTCCTCCAATAAGAACTTGTTTTACGGGATTTTTTTCAAAAGCTTGATCTAATTTTGTCATCAAATGATTCACTATCTTTTCCTGATAATCAGCACAAACATCAGTTTTATTTTGTTCTAACCAAGCTTTAGATTTTTTATCTAAAAGCCTTTGTCCCTGACTTTTAATTCCAGAAAAACTAAAAGAAAGATCATCTGTCTTTATTTCAGAAAAAAAATGTTGTCTGTGTTGAGAATTTTGAGCTATTTTGTCTAACTGTGGTCCTCCCGGCCAATCAAAACCCAATAACCTTGCAAATTTATCAAAAGCCTCACCGGCTGAATCATCTCTAGTTTCAGCTAGTAAAAAAGCTTTTCCTATATCTTCTACATAAAAAAGAGAGCTATGCCCTCCGCTAACCACAAAAGCTAAAACCGGCCACTTTATAGATATTTTTTTTTGTTTGGCTTTATTAAAAAGTAAAGAACTAAAAATATGGGCTTCAATGTGATTGACCCCTACTAAAGCTTTATTCCAAGAAAGACTTAAAGTTTTAGCAGTTACACATCCCACTAACAAAGAGCCTAAAAGACCTGGACGATTTGTTACAGCTATACAATCAATATCAGATAAAGAGACAACTTTTAAAGCCTGATCAATAAGTGAGAAAATTACATTTTCATGTTGCCGGCTTGCCAACTCTGGAACAATTCCACCAAATTTTTTATGAAATTGATCTTGGTTTTTTTGAGTTAAAAACAAAACTTCGCCACTTTCTCTTACAATAGAGACAGAACAATCATCACAACTGCTTTCTATACCAAGAGCTATGGACATATCACTTTTTTAACAATTTTTTAGCTCGGCTAGCCCAAAGGGTTTCAGGATAAGATTGAACAAGCTCATTAAAAAAAACTTCAGCTTCAATAGGCATTTTTAAATTTTTAAAAGATTTCCCTATATAAAAAGTCGCTTCTGGATAATGAATTCCCTTTGGATTATCATTCCGGTATTTTTGGAATTCAGAAATAGCGCTTTCGTAAGATTGTTTTTTAAAAGAATCTTTAGCTGTCATTAAAGTATCTTCTTTATCTTTTTTTAGTTGTGATGATGTTTCATCTTCTTTAAAAAACTCATCTGTTTTATCTCCTGGAGTTGAATTATTTTCATCTAAATTTTCATCTAAATCAAAATTATCTATATCAACAAATTCAGCGGATTCTTCTGAATTAATCTCTTCTGTTGGTTTTTCATCAAACTGATCTCTTAGATTTAATAATAATTTTTTTTTCTCCTCCTCGCTAATATCATATTCGCCTTCTAAAATTTGAGACATAACCCGGGTGTAATCTTCTATGCTAGATAATTTCAAAGTCACAAGGTCTTGATTTTTTTTTGTAAGAACTATAGTTTTGTCATCCTTTTCAACAGGAGCAGAAAAGGATTCTTCTGGTTTAGAATCTGAGATTAAAGTATTATCTAATTTCTGTTCAATTTTTTCTAACTGTTTTTGCATATCCTTATAATTTTGAATCATATCTTTCATTTGACTAGAGATGAATTGAAAACTATCTTCCTTGACTTGAGAAATTTGTTTTAGATAAGCTAAATCTCTTTTAAATTTCTCCTGTTTATAAGATTTGCTTAAATTTTCATTTTTTGTCTTTTCTGAAGATATACATGAAAATAAAAAGCAACTTCCTATAAAAAAAAGATTTATTTTAATAGCTCTTTTTGTCATTTTAATCATTTTACCACAATCCTATTACCCATACGACTGATTTTTATATCATAAAATAAAACTTTTCAATTTATAATAAAATGATTTTAAAAAAACTTTTTAAAAGAACTATATCTCTTCTTTAGCTTGTTTTAAGCGCGCTTTAAGCTCTGCTTTTTCAAACCCTTTTATAGATTCTTGAAAATGATTTTGGGCTGATTCATAGTTTTCTTTTTTATATTCAGCTATAGCCTTACGATATAAATTATATGCTTTTAAATAAGTGTTGGGGTATAATTTATGGGCATCAAATTTTTTTGCTCTCAATAAAGCTGTTTCGGCTATTACAAAATCTTGATTGGGAATTAGAGAAGAACAATCAGTTAATACTAATAAATAACACAATAAACACAGATACCTTTTCATCAATATTGAGGAACAAAGTTAACTCTTCGGTTTAAACTATTATCTGTGAAAGAAAAAATCTTTTCTTCACCATAACTTATAATATTTATTTTATCGGCGCTTAAACCAATAGAAACTAAGTAGTTATAAACACTTTTAGCTCTTCGCTCTCCAAGACCAATATTATAAGCTTCAGAGCCTAAAGGATCACAATGTCCTTCTAAAAGCAAACTTTTGACTTCTGGCTTACTATCCATCCAAGCTTTATTGGCTTTTAAAGTCTCCTTAACACTGTCAGTCAATTTTGAAGAGTCCAATTCAAAATAAACCGTGCTTAAACCGTCTATTTGACCAGAATCGCTTCCTAAATTTCCTGATTCTATCTCTGCACTGGATAAATCTTCTGCTCCTTCTATTTCAGGACTTCCTTGAAAACGATCCTTTATTTTCTGCAAGTAAGAACAAGAAATTCCAGAAAAACCAAAAAAAACAACAAAGATTAAATAAAAATAGCTTTTATGACGCATGTTATAAGCCTCCTTAACATTACTTTTGAATACTGACACATTTTTTAATATAAGACAAGTATGGATATTGAAAAAACAAAATCTTGGATTTATAAGCAACTCAGTACAAAAAAAGTTAAATTTCCATCAGAAAATTTAGAAGAAGAAGATATAAAAGATCTGACTTGCGACTTCCTACAGGAATTAAAAGCTATTGTTCAACACTATATTCAAGCTTATGATAAGATCAAATCGGATGAAAGCTATTCTACTAAATCTTTAAAAGAAAAACTTAACAATTCTTTTTTTATTTATGATTTAGCAGATACATTAGGTTTTATGGTCTTTAAAAAACACTACAAACTCATTTTTGCCTATATTAAACCCGGTCAAATAAGAATTAAATTTTTAAAACAAAAACCTCTTAGTGAAATTGAAGTTTTTGTAGATACCTATTTAAACGCAGTTTCTAAAGATACCATGTCTATCCGCTGGGTTCATGATAATAAAAAAGGCTTTATAGATAAAGAAATTTTAGTCCGCTATTACATGAAAAGATTTTTAGAAGAAATCTAAATCTCAAAACGAGTTCAGATTCTAACAACAAAAATATTTGAGAAAAAGTTTTCTAGACATATTTTCATATATTAAAAGATGTTTAATAAAATCAAGTAATTTTTTAAAAAATCTACAGATTGTGTTTAAGTTTCTTGATTAAAAGCTTGTAAGATACAAAGCTAAAAAGGA
>JAPORL010000051.1 GCA_026712605.1 Pseudobdellovibrionaceae bacterium
AATAGCTTTCAAGTCAAAGTTTAAAATGGTTTTTTGTGAAAAGCTTATAAGATACTTAAACATGAATAAATGACTCAAGAACTCGGATAGGCTTTTGCCACAAAGCGACTTACAGTCGCTATGTATTCAAATCCGAACTCGCTTTTAACTTTGTATCTTATAAGCTTTTAATCAAGAAATTTAAACATATAGAAATAAGCCTTAAAAGCTCGGGACATGTGTTTTGCAACAAAGCGATTTGCAGTTGCTATGTTTTTTAAATCTGAACTCGTTTTGAACTTTATATCTTACAAGCTTTTAATCAAGAAATTTAAACATATAGAAATAAGCTTTAAAGACCTATAATAAGTATGGAAAGTTTTTATATGATTCCTAATTCTGTATAACAACTTGACTGAAAAATAGGAGCAGTTTATCTTAAGTTTTACTATTTTAAATTCAGAAATAAAATTATGAGTGAAAAAAAGAAAAAAAATCTATTTATTGAAATGCTTAAAAGTGTTACCTCTACTATCGGTTTAATTTTTTTAATTTTGTTTATTCGTTGGATGTTTATAGAGCCTTTTGTTATTCCTTCTGGCAGTATGATACCTAGTTTGTTGATAAGGGATCATATTGTTGTGAATAAATTTTCTTATGGTATTCGTTATCCTTTTAGGAACAAATACATTTGGCGGAGATCTTTACCTAAAAGAGGAGATATTGTTGTTTTTCGTTCTACTGAAGACAGTAAGTTTATGATTAAAAGAGTAATAGGTTTGCCCGGAGAAAAAGTGTTTTTAGATGAAAATGGACAAATTTGGATAAATAATAAAAAAATATATCGTGAAAAGATAGAAGATCCTAAAAACTCTAAAGACTTTTACTCAGTTAGCGAGAGAAGTTTAGGGGCTAGTTATGACAAGTATGATTTTTTTTTAGAAACAACAAAAACTCACAAATACCGAGTTATAAAGGAAAATAACTCTTATTTTACATTAGGAGATCAATTCTATAATGTTCCTACAGATTCTGTTTTTGTTTTAGGAGATAATCGTGATGGTTCTAGTGATAGCAGGACATGGGGTTATTTGCCTTTAGATAATATTATAGGCAGAGCTTTTGGAATTTGGCTAAGTTGTGAAGAATCTTTTTTCTCTTTAAGAATTTTATGTGATCCACTGACCTTAAGGGCAGGAAGAATGTTTCGATCTATAAAATAATTTTTAGTTAAAAATTAAAAAAAATGAATAAAAATCAAATTACATTAGATACTCCTTTGCAATTTATAAAAGGAGTTGGTCCTAAGTTGGGAGAGATTTTAAAAAAATCCTCTCTTTTGACAGTTAATGATATGATTCACAGACTCCCTAGAGCCTATCAAGATAATCGGAGAGTAGTTAGTTTTAGTGATTTATCTCTTGATCAGCAAGTGATTGTTCAGGCAGATATAGTAAAAAAAAGTATTATTCCTTTAAGAAGTCGGAATAAAAGAATTTATGAAATTCTTATAAGTGATGGTTCACAGATTATACCTTGTAAATTTTTTACACTTCCTTATAAAAACTGGTTTAACTCCTTAAGAGTAGGGGAAAGAGTAGAGGTCAGAGGAAAGGTGACGCTTTTTCGCAATCGCTTTACTTTTAATCATCCTCAACTTTTTCCTTCTAGTCCTGAAGAAGAGATAAAAAATCAAGATTTAGTTTTACCTCTTTATTCTGAAATTGACTCTATAACACAACATAAAATACGAAGTATTATTAAAGAAATTTTTACCCATTTATTTTTATCTGATAAAGATTTTGAGTGGCTCCCTGCTTGGCTTATAAAAAAATATAAACTGATTTCTCGTTTAAAAGCTTTAAAGGGAGTTCACTTTCCTGATAGTAAAAGAATAGATGATTATCTAAAATTTCAAACGGAATTTCAAAAAAGACTAATCTTTGACGAATTTTTTGAATTACAGTTTTATTTTGCTTTAAAAAATCAAGGTTGGAAAATAGGTAAAGCTGATCCCATTCAAATCAATAATGAGTATGTAAAGGAGATACAAAAAAATTTAGTCTTTGATTTAACATTAGCTCAAAAAAAAGTTTTAAAAGATATTTTTTCTGATTTAAAGTCAACTTATCCCATGCATCGTCTTTTGCAAGGAGATGTAGGCTGTGGAAAAACTGTTGTTGCTCTTATATCAGCTTTAGTTTGCGCTAAACAAGGTTATCAAACAGCAATTATGGTTCCTACAGAAATTTTAGCAGAACAACATTATAAAAATGCCAGCCATTTTTTAGAGCCTTTTGGTATAAAAGTGGAAAAGCTAACTGGCAAAATGAAACCATCTCAAAAAAGAACGGTTAGTGGAGTTTTACAGTCAGGTTTTTGCCAAGTTTGTATAGGGACTCATGCTCTAATACAAGAGAACATTCAGTTTAATAAATTGGCTTTTGTTGTGATAGATGAACAGCATCGCTTTGGAGCTCATCAAAGAGCTTTATTAAAATCTAAAGGAATTCATCCTCATTTTTTAGTCATGACAGCTACACCTATTCCCCGTACTTTGTCTATGGCCATTTATGGTGATCTAGATGTTTCGGTTATTGATGAAATGCCAAAAGGTCGTATTCCTATTGTAACTAGAAGAGTTTTTCCTAAAAAAAGAAAAGAGGTTTTTGATTTCTTAAGAGATCAAGTAAAAACAGGACGACAAGCTTATGTTGTTTATCCTTTAGTGGAAGAAAGTGAGAAATTGGATTTAAAAAACGCTATGGATCAATATGAAAAACTAAAAAATTATTATAAGGATTTAAAATGGGGTTTATTGACAGGAAGAATGAACTCAGATGAAAAAAAAGATATAATGAATCGTTTTATAAAAAAAGAGATACAAGTTTTAGTTTCTACTACTGTCATTGAAGTAGGAGTGGATGTTCCCAATGCCAGTGTTATGGTTATAGAAAATGCAGAGCGCTTTGGTTTATCTCAACTGCATCAGTTAAGGGGGAGAGTAGGCAGAGGAGCTTATAAAAGTTACTGTATTGTTGTTTTAGGAGAAAGATTTTCTAAAGAATCGGCTGAAAGAGCTTACATTATGCAAAGTACATTAGATGGTTTTAAAATAGCAGAAAAAGATTTAGAAATCAGAGGACCAGGAGAGTTTTTAGGAAGTCGTCAATCTGGACTTCCTAGTTTTAGGATAGCTAATATCATTCGTGACTCAAAGAGTTTGTCTTTAGCCAAACAATCTGCTTTTGATCTGATTTCAAAAGATCCTTATTTACAAAAAATAGAACATCAAAAAATTAAAGATAAATTTAAAGAGCTTTCCACATCTATTCAACCGGGTTAGTAGCTAGAGCATTGATTTTTAAGACATTACTTGTTATTCTTAAAATTGATTTTTATGTAAAAGATTAATCGTATGAAGCCAGATAAAAATAAAAAGAAAAAATTTAGTAAAACAGAAGAAGTTATCCCTAAACGGAGAAAATCTGTATCTTCTAACAGTATTGTTTTGTCTCCAGAGGTGATTCCTTCTGTTATTGAAGGAGGAAGCGCTCTTCAAAATTATATGGCGCGAATTTCTAAAATTCCTGTGTTATCTAAGGATGAAGAGTATAAATTAACTGTAGCTTATTATGAAACCAGAGATTCGGAAATTGCTAAAAAGCTCATCCAATCTAATTTGCGTTTTGTTGTAAAGGTAGCGGCAGAATACAGTAAGTTTAGTTCTAAAATAATGGATTTAATACAAGAAGGCAATATTGGTTTAATGCGAGCTCTTAAAGAGTTTAATCCCTATAAGGGAGCTAAGTTGATAACTTATGCCGTTTGGTGGATTAGGGGTTATATTCAAGAGTATTTGATGAGACATCATTCTATTGTTCGTCTAGGGACTAATAAAAAACAACAAAGACTTTTTTATTTATTACAAAAGGAAAAACAAAAATTGGAAGATTACTCTGAAAAAAAGCTGTTACCTAGTTTAGCTAAAGCCACTCAAACCAAAGAGAAAGATGTGGAACAAATGAAGGAAGTTGTTTTAAAAAAAGATTTTAGTTTAGATCAGCCTATTAGCTCAGAAAAAGGAGAAAAAAGTTTTTTAGAATTTCAACAAGATGAGTCTTCTATAGATGATATGTTGTCACTTTATCAAATATCTAAACTTTTAAAAAAACATTTAAAAAAAATAGAATCAAAATTAAATTATAAAGAAAAAGTAATTATTAAAGATCGTTTTTTGAAAGAGCCAGCAAAAACTCTTCAAGAGATTGCAGATGAATTTAATGTGACAAGAGAA
Source organism: Pseudobdellovibrionaceae bacterium (assembly GCA_026712605.1). GTDB lineage: Bacteria > Bdellovibrionota > Bdellovibrionia > Bdellovibrionales > UBA1609 > JACOND01. Next base: position 4,277 of record JAPORL010000051.1, read on the forward strand.
GCCATCAGACAAAGTGAAGAGCGCTTAATGAAAAAACTTAAAGCAGAGCTTATCCCTATTCTTAAAAAACCTTATTGAAGAATATTTTAATTTTGTATCTTACAAGCTTGTTTGGGACAAAGCTAAAAAACTCAGACATGCGTTTTGCCACCAAGCCTAAGTGGTTAAAAGGGGATGGTCTTTAGAATCGCTAGCTTGTATCTAAGTAGACTTTGCTTTCCTAACCACTATTTAAAATGTTTAGAAATAATCAGTAAAAATTAAATACTTTTATGGAAAATTATATCCAAAGGGTTGAGTTTTTCTGATCTAACTCTTGGATTACCCTACCATAAGGAAAAGGATTATTACCCATAATTCTTGTATTACCGACAGTATCAGTATTACCAGAAACATATGCATCGCTAGAAATAGTTATATTAGTACCAGAAACATGTGCATTGCCAACAATTTTTGTATTGCTAGAAACCCTTACTTTACCAGAAGCTGTTACATAGTGAAGAACCTTTTCATACTACAAAATCTGTGCTTTATCTAAAACCTGTGCATAGTCCAAAACCATAGCATCCTTTCCGACAAAAGCTGTGATTGACTGAGATAGAGCGTGAAAATGTGGTAAAGACAGAGAAAAAGCATGGCAGGTTAATAATTGATTTTACTGAATTATGATTATGTTTGAACTTATGTTCAATTAGAGAAGTGCTCTAATGTTTTTATTACTAAATTTCTTAATCTTTCAACGGGTGTATAAGCAATGACTGGAATAACTTGAGAACCACCAACTAAAATACCTAAAAATTCTTCTTCTTTAGAAATAACAGGAGAACCACTTAATCCTCTTAAATCTTTTTTTGAATCTGTTTTTATAAGGAGAAATTCTTTATCTACAATTAAATGAAATATAAAGGTCCGTAAGGTTCTCTTCTCAACAAAAGATGTTCTAAGAAAATCTTCCTGGCTTATTAAAGTGCCTTGAATTTTAGTAAAAGAACCATTAGGAAATCCTATTATAGTTACAGATTCCTCTTTCTTAATTCGCTCAGATAGGTCGTAATTATTTATATCTAATTCTTTATATTCTCTATCAAAGTATCTGCTTTCTACTTGAAGAAGAGCTAAATCATATTTTTTATAATCTGCTAAAAATTTTAAATAAATAATTTTTCTATTGATATGATCATTAAAATAGAATTTTTCCATGCCTTTAACCATATGGTAGGCTGTTGCTATT
>JAPORL010000158.1 GCA_026712605.1 Pseudobdellovibrionaceae bacterium
AATATTTTTTTCATATTTCCTCCTTTATGAGTTTTGAATGCAGTTCTAATGTATAATACTAAGTAAAAAAATAAACAAGAAAAATAAATCTAAGTGAAAATTTTACAAACTTAAATGTTCAAAAAAACACCCTACTGCTGTTTATTTCGTCTTCAAACACATTCTATTTAGCTTAGAGTCAAACTATGAAAAATGGTCGGGGAGACAGGATTTGCCTACTCCATTCGCTCGCATCAGGCTCGCTTATTGCGTAGGCTCTCTTCCCTTCGCTTAAAAAATCCTCCATGATTTTTTAACCTTAATCTTTTGCCCCCAGCAAAAGCCTAAGGTCGCTCTCTCAATTCAAATCCTAATTTTCCCTGTAAAAGATTCTTCTATTTAGCTTAGAGTCAAACTATGAAAAATGGTCGGGGAGACAGGATTTGCCTACTCCATTCGCTCGCATCAGGCTCGCTTATTGCGTAGGCTCTCTTCCCTTCGCTTAAAAAATCCTCCATGATTTTTTAACCTTAATCTTTTGCCCCCAGCAAAAGCCTAAGGTCGCTCTCTCAATTCAAATCCTAATTTTCCCTGTAAAAGATTCTTCTATTTAGCTTAGAGTCAAACTATGAAAAATGGTCGGGGAGACAGGATTTGAACCTGCGACCCTCTGGTCCCAAACCAGATGCGCTACCGGACTGCGCTACTCCCCGATAACCACATAGCATAACAAAAAAGAAAAGCTTTAAGCAAAATAAAAATTCATTAAAAAGACACTTTTAATATAAAAAAACATGAAAATAATTTGTTTGAGTTTTTTTAAACTTCAACTTATGATTTACTTAGTTATATTAAAAATCAATAAATAAGGCTTAAAGATATTATCAGACTCTTAAATTTATTTACTATTAACTTCTATTCTAGACTTCGCTTTTTTAAAAAGAAAGTTTTTCCCAAATTTGTCTCTTTTAAAAAAATCTTTATGGCTTTATGGATTGTTTTTTGTCCCTTAAGCTTTGGAAAAACTGATTTTGAGGGTATTTTTTTGATAGAAAGCCAAAGTGTTCAAAATTTAAAATCTTTTTTAAATTACAATCAGCTTCATTTAAAAGGAAGCGTTCATCCAACTAATGAGCTAACAATTTACAGCCATTTTTTATTTTTTAAACTTTATGGCTCTCACTCTTACTCATTAAAAACAGCTATTGAAGTTTATCCTTCTGTAAACTGGCTCATGCATGAAGATATTCAACTCAAATTAGGACGCTTACTTTATAAACACCCCTTTCATCAAATTATCTCTTCAGATATATATGATAGCTTTATTTATAGTTTTGATGGAATCTTTTTAGAATATGATACTGCTATTTTAAAAGCAGATATCTGGTCAGCCTATCTACCTAAAAGATGGACAGGTCTAAAAAAAGAAAAAGATTTTGAATACGGTTCGGGAGTTTTTTTAGATATTAAATTTACAGAAAGTTATATTAACTCTTTTAATTTCTATGTGGCCTATCTAGCCGACTCCTTTTTCCAGCAATCTGCTGAAAAAATGTCTCGTTATGGAATAGCTCTCAAAGGCTTAATCCAGCCCTTCAATCTCAATTACACTTTTATTACCGTAGGACATGGCTCTAGCTTTCAATTTAAATTGGAAGAAAATATGTATCATTTTAGCTTAGATTATTTTCAATCTAATTTTTTTAATAGCCATTTTTTTACAGGCTATCATACAGATAGTTTAAAATACGAGCCATGGCTTTATGATCGTTATAAAAACACGGGATACTCCGATCTATTTTTATGGGGGAATTTAAATTACTATTTTACTGGTTTTTCTATATCCCCTATTGATCGATGGAAATTTAAACTGGCTTTTTATGACTTCAATGCAACACAAAATGGCTCTTTAAAACTAGGCTATGTTGGAGAATGGATGAACTCTAGTAAAGCAAACATCATCACAGTTTCTAAAGGAAAGTTGGGTAAGGAGTTAAATTTTATGATTTCAAACCAAATCAATAAAGAGCTTTTAATTACACTCAATACAGCTTTTTTTCTCCCTCAAAAAAATTTAGAAAATGTCTTAAAAAGTAAAGAGCTTTACAGTAATGTTTTACTCACAATGCTTTACTCATTCTAAAACTTAAGCCTTACTTTATACATTCTTAAGTCTCTTAATCAAAAGTTTGTAAGATACAAAACTAAAAACGAGTTCGGATTTGAACACAAAGCGACTGTAAGTCGCTTTGTGGCAAAATCTATGTTGAAACTCTAGGCTCTTTTTCATGATTTGAATTGACAGAAAAAGTCCTTCTAGTATATGGACAAAGTATGAAGTTACTACTTTTTATTTTTCTTTTTCCCTATCTCACAATAGCCGACAAAGACAAAATAAAATTAGATCCTGAGCTTAAAAGCTCTTACCTTAAATTATTAAACCAAGCTAGTGACTTTCACAAAGCCCTGACTGAAGAAAATAACCCAAAAATCCAAAAAGAAATTAAAGAAACCCAAGAGATTATTGCAGAACTTTATAGAAAAACTTCAAATCTAGAAGAATTTCATTTTCGTATTCACTCTTACAAATTGTTAGAATCTATTCAAGAAAAACTCTCTATGATGTCCTATAACCAGCCACTAAAAAACGATCAAAAAAAGAAAGTTGTAAAAAAACTTTTTAACTCTTTTTTAGAGTTAGCTGAAGTTTATGATTTAAAAAAAGAAATGAACGCTAAAATATTTTATTGTGAAACGGATAGAAGTCTTTGGTTTCAGACCAATAACAAAGGACATAACCCTATCAATTCCAGCCTTAAAAACTGCGCTACACAAGTTTTATAATATTCTTTTTCGTAAAAGCTTGTTATGAAATTTCACACTTGCTCAAATAAAAGAGTTGAGATAAAAATATCTTAAAAAGATGACTTTATATTTATCATGTTTGTTGGCGCTGAGGTTTTATTAAATAGTTCTTTATGGCTTAAAAAACTTAAAAATAATAGAATTGCCTATTTAGGAAATTCAGCCAGTGTCGATCAAAAAGGAGAGCTAATACTTTCTCGGCTTTTACAAAACAAAAACATAAAACTTACAAGCTTATTTTCTCCTCAACATGGATTTAGCTCCACTAAACAAGCCAATATGATAACTTCAAAAAATAGTATCTACAAAGGATTAAAGTTATATAGTCTTTATTCTAAAAAAACGAGACGGCTTACTCCACAGATGAAACAAAGTTTTGATATTCTTCTTTTTGATCTGCAAGATACAGGTTGTAGAATTTACACTTATCTTAGCACCTTAATTTATCTCATGGAAGACTTAGAAAAAACAAATAAAACTCTTATTTTACTGGATCGTCCAAACCCCCTAGGTCGTTATGTAGAGGGAAATTTATTAAAAAAAGAGTTTAAAAGCTTTGTAGGTGTAGCACCTCTTCCAATGAGTCATGGTTTAACGCTGGGAGAAATAGCTTTATGGTATAAACATTTAAAAAAATTAAAAACCAATTTAAAAATAGTAAAAATGAAGAGCTATCAATCAAAAAAAGAATGGCCTATCAATAGAGCTTGGATTCTTCCCAGTCCAAATATGACGGGTCTTTCTTGCGCTAAATGTTATCCCGGAACTGTATTATTAGAAGGAACTCAGATTTCAGAAGGAAGAGGGACAACAAAGCCCTTTGAAATTTTTGGAAGAGTTAATATGGAAACTGAAAAAATTCACAAATGGATGAAAAGGGAAAAGGCAGATTTTTTAAAGGGCTGTTTTTTAAGAGAAACAAAATTTGAGCCTGCCTTTGACAAATTTAAAAATAAAACCTGCTCTGGATTTCAAATCCATTTAGAAAAATCAATAGCTAAAAAAGGAGTGTTTCGTCCCTATCGCTTAATGAGTTTATTTTTAAAAGCCTTTAAAAATATTCATCCTTCTGTCTTTTGGAAAAGCAAAGCTCCTTATGAATATGAATGGAAGCTTAACCCCATTGATATCATTAGTGGAAGCGAAGATTTAAAAAATTGGCTTGATAGCTCCTCAAATAAAATCAGCCATTGGGACGATTTTTTAACTTCTGAAGAAAGAGCTTGGAAAAAATCGCAAAAAGATTTTTTTATCTACAATTAATAGACAAAAATAGAAAATTAAAATAAATTAAATTTAAGATGAAACTTTACGTTTATGATCATTGTCCCTATTGTGTAAAAGCACGAATGATTTTTGGCTTAAAACAAATCCCTTTTAAATTAACAACTCTTTTAAATGATGATGAAGAGACTCCTATTTCAATGATAGGTGTTAAAATGGTTCCGATTTTAGAATATAAAAAATCAACTTTTATGCCTGAAAGCTTGGATATCATTTCTTATATTGATAAACAAAAAAAACCAACTGAAGTAAGCAAAAAAACAAGTAAAAATTTATCAGATTGGTTAGATAAAAACAGTTTGATTTGTTATAAATTGGCTATGCCTCGTTGGATAAAGGCCAATTTAGAAGAATTTAAAACTCCATCAGCAAAAAATTATTTTATCAAGAAAAAATCAGCTTATATTGGATCTTTTGAGGAATGTTTAAAAGAAACAAAAGCGCTTATAGAAAAAATAACAAAAGAGCTTAATATTTTAGAATCTTTTCTTGAGAAACAAAAACCTTTTTTTAAAGAATCTTTAAGCTTTGACGATTTTCATTTATTTGCTTTTTTAAGATCTCTAAGTATTGTAAAAGCTTTGGTTTTCCCTCCTAAAGTAAAACTTTATAGTGAAAATTTATCTAAAAAAAGCCGAGTACCTCTTCACCATTTTATAGCCTTATAAGATGAATTATTATATAAAGTTTTAGCTTTTGAAAATGACTAATTTTTCACATAAAATAAGATAGTAAAACGCTATGAAATATGAAAAATCTTTATATTGGATGAGAAGAGACCTTCGTCTAACAGATAATAAAGCTCTTTTTTACGCTTGTAAAAACTCAAAGAAAGTTTATATCACTTTTATTTTTGACATTAACATATTAAACAAACTCAAAAATAAAAAAGATTCCAGAGTAGAGTTTATTTTTAATAGTCTTTTAGCTATAAACCAACAGCTAAAAAAACAAAACTCTCAACTGATAATTCTACATGGAAACCCGGTAGAGCTTATTCCTTCAATGACTAAGAAATTAAATTTTTCAGCTGTATTTGTAAATGAAGATTATGAAAATTATGCTAAAAAAAGAGATCAAATGATACATAAAAAATTGAACAAACAAAAAGTGTCCTTTCTCCCTTTTAAAGATCATGTGATTTTTAAAGCCTTAGAAATAAGCAAAAAAGATGGAACAGCCTACCGGGTTTTTACACCTTATAAAAAAATATGGTTAAAAAATTTACAATCTGATAAACATTTAAAAAAATATGATCCTAATTTAAAAAAACTTTCTTCTTACAAAAATAAAATTCCTAAAATAGAAAAATTAGAAGATTTAGACTTTCAAAAAAC
>JAPORL010000231.1 GCA_026712605.1 Pseudobdellovibrionaceae bacterium
TTTACGGGCTTTGTACTGTTAATGGGGCTGACAGTTTCATTGACACAATGAAAAATCTTGTAGGAAGTTCTTTTCGTCTTATCTATGAAAGAGCAGGTAATAATAAATCAGCCCATTGTTCTGTAAATTCAGCAAAGCTTTTAAAAAACTATACAGGTTCTATCGGTTCATATGCTAGAGGACAGCAATTTAAAGCTCTCGCAATTGGTTATCTAAAATCGGAAGATATTTGGTCTATTAATGAAAGCGAAATTGTAGTTCATGAAAAAGATGGCACCCATTAATTTTATGTGGATTCTTTTTGATGGTAAAAGCGTCTATATAAAATAGGATTAAATACAACAGAAAAAACTCCAAATAAAACGAGCAGAGAAAAAATCTTAGAATCAATATAACCTTTTGCTAAACTTAAATTAGCTACAATTAAATCAAAAGTTCCGCGAGAGTTTAAAATCAGACCCATTTTAAGAGAATCACTTTTTGAAAATCCAGAAAGCTTAGCTCCTAGTGAAGCGCTTAAAATTTTTGTCCCATAGCCCACTATAATTAAGGCTATAATAAAGGAAATATCTTGAAAAGCCGATCTTTGAATGATTAAGCCTAAGTAAGCAAAAAAAATAGGAGTGAAAAACTGTGTCGTAATCGATCTTAAAGTGAGAGAAAGAGAGTCAAAAAAGTTCGTTCCAATAATGTCTTTATTTAAAAGCAAGCCTCCAAAAAAAGCTCCAATAATAAAGTGAAAGCCCAAAAACTCAGAAAGAGTGCTGAATATCAGTACAAAAACAAGACCTAAACCAAAGACAGCCTCTTCTCCTAGTGCCTCAACTAGATATTTAAAAGCTTTTTGAGTTCTTTGAATATAACGAAGTTCAGAACGAAAAATTTTATTGACAGCCATAACAAGAAAGAAAAATAAAAGCATTTCTCCTCCTTTTATAAGAATCATCTTTAAGTATTCAAATAGACTGTCATTGGCAGAGGATTCTGAAGTAAAACCTAAAACTAATAAAGCTAAAATTTCAATAACTACTGCTGTTGCCATAACTCCATGTCCTACTTTAGAGTTTATTAATTTAGTGCTTTTTAGAAATTTAAGAGCAACAGGAATAGCTGTCACAGCAAAGCAAAGTCCAATGACTATGGATCCAAAAAAATCAAGCTTAAAAAGAGATCCAAAAAGCAAGCCTACAGAAAAAGGAACAATAAAACTAATAAGACCACAAAGGATGGCTTTGCTTTTTAAAGACTGTAAAAAATCTTTTAATTCAATTTCTAAACCCGCTGAAAATATTAATAAGAAAATGCCAAGCTCTACAATTCCATTAAGGCCTGTTATTTCCGGATTTATAAAGTTAAAAACAGCGGGACCTAAAAGAAAGCCTGCAAAAATCTCTCCAATAATAGCTAAATAGCCTAAAGACTCAAACAAGCGACCTAAAAGACGGGAAACAGCTAGCAAAATAAGAAGGCTAGTAATTAGATACATTGTTTTTTGTCTACACTAAAATTGTAGCTTTTGACTATAAAAAATTTAATAAACTTTACTAAGCCCTGTAGATACATTCTTTTCAAATCCAAACTCTATTTTGAAATTTGACTAAAAAGCTTATAAGCTAAAAACTTGGGACATGCGTTTTGCCACAAAGCATCTTGCAGATGCATTGTGGTCAAATCCGAACTCGTTTTTAGCCTTGTATCTTACAAACTTTTGATCAAGAAACTTAAACATATACTAAAGCCAATTAGCTTTTCAAGTGGCTTGATCTAGTATCAGCACTTAAAAAGCTAAGTGGCTTCACTATATAGATTATATTGAATGATTATAAAAAAAGGGAGCTTAAAGCTCCCTTTTAGGATTAAAAAATGAAAGAAATCTTATTTAAAAAAAACAATTTTCTCTGACTTCTTTTAGTTTTTGTTGTTGAGCGACAGGATCTAAAGCTAAGTCTTTAACGAACTTTACCACATTAGCTTGTGTTTGAGGCTCCCAACTTTCTTTAACGGATTTAGTGATAGCGGCAATAAGAGCTGTAGTAGCGGACTGAGCTTCTTTAGAGCTTAAGCCTTTATTTTGAAGGCTGGCGCTTACAGCAGGAACTACTTTTAAAACTTCTCCTATCGCAGTTGTTTCTCCAGTTTGAGAGGAACGATTAACAGCAGTTACAGCTTCTCTTTCTAGGTGCTTTTCAGCGCTTGAAAGACATTGAGCTCCGCAAGTAGAAGATTCAATATTAAGCCCTGGAACTTTAAAAGCGGGATCTGCTGGCGTTATTGGCATTGTTACAGGTCTATCAGTAAGAGGTCTAACTCTAGCTGTAGAAATAATAGGTAAAATAGAGAGGCAAGATGCCAACAATAAAACTGATTTCATGGTAAAGCTCCTTTGTTATATTTGTTGATTGCTATTTATATCTTAAAGCTTTAAAAAATCAAGAAAATAAAATTTATTTTTGAAAAATTTTCCGATTAAAATGAGCTTAATTAAATAAACTTAATATTTAAGGAGTTTTTTACCCTTATCAAAGGCAATTTCTCGCACTGGGGTTTGTAAATTGTAAGAATTAGACATAACAAAACCATAAGCTCCTGTGTCTGCAATAATTAAGCTATCTCCAGATTTTAATTCTGGCAAAAAAATATCCTTTGCAAAACAGTCTGCCGTTTCACAAATAGGCCCTACAACATCATATTTTTGTAAATTTTTAGAAGAAGCTTTTAAGCTTAAAATTCTATGTTCGTCTGAATAAAGAGCTGTTCTTAAAAAATGATTCATCCCAGTATTTAAAATAATGAATTTTTTATCAGGACTTTGTTTTATGTATTCTATTTTTGCGCAGAGTATTCCAAAACGAGCTGTCAAAAAGCGTCCCGGCTCAGTGATCACTTGCCCTTTAAAGCCTTTAAATAAAGTTTTTAAAAACTTTCCAAACTCTTTTAAATTTTTTTCCTCTTCTTTAAAATCTTCTTTTTGATAATTTACTCCCAGTCCGCCTCCTATATCTAAAACTTTAAGAGGCCAACCTTCTTGTTGGAGTTTTTCATAAAGAGACTTTAAGAAGCGAATAGATTTAAAAAGAGGCTTTAAGTCAAAAATTTGAGATCCAATATGCATGCTTAAGCCTTGTAAATGAAGATATTGATTTTTCTTTATAAAGCTTAAAATCTTCTTTAATTCAGAGCTTTCTAAGCCAAATTTATGACCTTTAAGACCTGTTTTTATATAAGGATGGGAGCTAAAATCTATATTAGGGTTCATCCGCAAAGCAATCCTTGCTTTTTTCTTATATTTTAAGCAGATTAAAGCTAGCCTTTTAAGCTCTTCAAAGCTTTCCACATTGATCTGAAAAAACTTTTGTTTAACTGCTTTTTCTAACTCTTTTACTGTTTTTCCTACCCCTGAAAAAACAATATCTTTAGCTTTAAAACCACATTTTTGAGCCAAAAGGGCTTCTCCCTCAGAAACGATATCCACCCCTGCGCCTTCATCTTTAAGCGCTTTTAAAACATGGGGATTAAAGTTGGATTTCATGGAAAAAAAAACTTTTACTTTATTATGGCTTTTAGATAAAAAATTTTGATACCAATTTTTAAGACCTTCAATATCATAAAGATAAAAAGGGGGTTTTTCTTTTTCTATAATTTTTTTTAAGGGAATAAGTTTCTCACCTTGTTTTAAAATGAATTCTTTGTTGTGATATAAAAACATCTTATAAATCAAATTCTTTATGTAAAGCTCTAGCTGTTTTTTTTAAGCTTGTTTTATCAATAATAGCGCTGATTTTTATTTCAGAAGTTGTGACCAGATACAAGCGAGCTTTTGTTTTCTTGATGACAGAAAAAAATCGCCCTGCCACTCCAGAATAAGAGGCCATACCAACACCAATGATAGAGATTTTAGCGACACCATCTATTATAGAAATATTTTTATCCAGCTTTAGTTTTTTTAAAACAGATAAACTTTTTTTTAAATCCGTTTTTGTTATGGAAAAAGCTAAGCGAGCCGGAACGCCTATTCCGCTTTGGGAGATAATATCTACAAAGACCGATTCTTTCCCGAGTTTTGTAAAAAGTTCAGATATAAAGCCGACCCCTTCAGCTGTTTTATTAAATTTTATAACCAGAGTGTTTAAATCATGCGCTACAGCAGAAACCAGTGAGCCTTCCATAAAATTCTCCTTTTTTTTTGTAATCCATGTTCCTTCTTCTTTTTTGAAAGCATGGCGAACATGCAAATTGATACCATGCTTTGAAGCCATTTCAACCGAGCGAATTTGAAGAACTTTAGAGCCCAGATAAGACATTTCCATCATTTCAGAAAAGCTCAGATGTTTTTGTTTTCTTGCTTTAGGTACAAGCTGTGGATCAGCTGTAAAAACTCCTCTCACATCTGTATAAATCTCACAAGTTTTTATTTTTAAGGCTGAACTTAAAGCCACAGCTGTTAAATCACTGCCCCCTCTTCCTAAAGTCGTTATTTCATTTTGTTTTGTGACACCTTGAAAGCCGGCAATTAAAGGAAAGATATTTTTTTTAAAAAGGGATTTGATTTTTTCTGTTCTTATAGATTCAATACAAGCTTTAGAAAAGAAAGAAGAAGTTTGAATCCCAGCTTGGTGAGCTAAAAGCGGTTTATTGGGAATATTCCTTTTTTTTAAAGCCATGCTTAAAAGCGAAATACTAACTTGTTCTCCAGAAGAAAGAAGCATGTCATAAGCTTCTCCTTGATAATCTGGAAAAACTCTATCTGCCATTTGAATAAGCGAATCTGTGTATCCAGACATAGCGGAAAGAACAATAAGAGGCCTTTCGCCTCTTTTAATATCTTCTGCAATTCTTTTGGCAATAATTTTTATTTTTTCAGTGGAGGCTACAGATGTTCCTCCAAATTTTTTTACAATAAAGTTTTTCATTATTCTAAAAGCAAGAGGCTAGGTTCTTCAATTTTTTGAATGAAACTTTTTAAAAAACGAACAGCTGTTGCCCCATCAATAAAACGATGATCACAGGTTATAGAAAAATTTATAAAATCTTTTTCTTCAAATTCATTTTTTTCATTCTTTATAACTTGTTTAAAACTTTTATAAATTCCCAAAATGGCCATCTCAGGGCTTTGTATAATAGGAGTTCCATAAAGTCCTCCTAGACTTCCTAAGTTTGTAAGAGTAAATCCAGCCCCTTTTAAATGTTCTCTTTCTATTAGACCTTCGCGAGTTTTTTGAGACAATTCAATAAGCTCTTTTATAATTTCTATTAAACTTTTCTTTTCTGCTTGTTTTAAAACAGGAACTAATAAACCTTGAGGGCTATCAACCGCAAAGCCAAAGTTTATATGTTTTTTAAAGACGATTTCTTTTGTTTTATTGTCATAACTTGAATTAAATAAAGGAAATTCTTTAAGTGTGGGAATCAAAGCTTTTATAAAAAAAGGAAGATAGCCTATTTTTAATCCTTGCTTTTCTAAG
>JAPORL010000097.1 GCA_026712605.1 Pseudobdellovibrionaceae bacterium
TTCTTTAAACACCGAAAAAGCTTTACATAGCTGTCCTTTCTCATCACTAATAAGATCAAAAGAGTATTTGTATTTCTTTTTAAACTTTTCATGAGAAGAAATAGAATCTTTTGAAACACCAAACACTTCAGCTCCTAGTTTTTGAATTTCCACATAAAGCTTATTAAAATCTCTCCCTTCTTGAGTACAACCCGGAGTATCATCTTTTGGGTAAAAATATAAAATAATAAAACGACCTTTTAAATTTCTTAAATTGATAGATTTTTCTCCTGTGGCAGGTAAGCTCAAATTGGGAACTTTTTTATTCAGCATGTTTACTCCTTATTTGTAAGTAAGTTATAAAAAAATTGGAATAATATCAATAAATAAAAAAATTATTGAAATAATTATTGAAATACATAAAATAAATTTATGAAATTATCTCCTTTATTCTCAACAGAAGAGATACAAAAAGAAGTCAAAAAAATGGCTCAACAAATAAACAAATTTTATGGAAACAAAGAAATTGTTATCATTGGAGTTTTAAAAGGAGCTTTTATTTTTTATACAGATTTAATAAAGCAACTGGAACAAAATATCATCTGTGATTTTTGCTCTGTATCTTTTTATGGAAACTTTAAAAAAGCCAGCGCTTCTGCGTTTTTGTCTTTAGATATTAGAACTCCAATCAAAGAGAAAGATGTTTTATTGGTTGATTGTATTGCTGACCATGGACATAGTTTAAATTTTATTAAAAAAATTTTAGAACAAAGAAAACCTAAATCTATAAAAACAGCTTGTTTAGTAGTAAAGCCTCAGGCTCTCAAAAATATACAAATTGATTTTCAAGGTTTTCAAGTTGAGCAAGAAAGTTTTATTGTAGGATACGGTATTGATTATAAAAATCAAGGACGAAACCTTAATTATTTTTCTCAACTAGAAGATTTAAACTAAAAATTCAAATCTTTTGAACGCTTACCAGGTAATTCCGGAACAGAATTATCTACAGAATTTACACTATCTCCTGAGCTTAATAAAGAAGTTATTTTTTGTTCAATACTTTGATTTTCTTTTAATAATTCTTTATTTTGTGTAGAAATATTTTTTGATTCTGGGCTGAGATTTTGTTCCGTTTCCTGAGATTTGGTAAATAAACCTAATTTTTCTAAAAAAGAGGAAAAACTTCCATCTCCCTCTCTAATAATAGATTCTAAAACATTAACAGGGGCTGAAATTTTAGACTTTTTTTCCGAACTGAATATAATTTGAGTTAATGTAGAAACTGTGATGTTGTCTTGAGTTTCATTATCAATAATTTGTATTTCTTCCTTATTTTTTATCATTTTTTCAATATCTTTTAAAACAACATAAGAGCTTTTTTGAGTATCATAGAGTTTTCTATTTCCATATTTCTTAATAATTTTTGGACCTTTTGCTTTGCGATTATTTTTTGAAAAATATACATGATCCATTAAGACCCCCTTCGCCTAAGTTGATTTAGCATCTTGCTAATTTATAAATTATAGGATTTTCTTCCGTAAAAAAACCTTTAACTTTTTACAATCTAAACCGTAATCTAGCTCAATTAAGCTTGTCAATCTTTTTTATTTAATTATTTTTTTACATAAAAAAATTTTGACTATTTTTTAATCAAATTTATTTTTTCTAAAAAACAAAAAAACAATAATTTTTAAGTGTTTTTTAAAAAAACCAGACCTTATATCCTTATTTTTAAGCTTAAGTTTTTCTTTTTTAAATCCGAAAAATAATTTATGATCTTTTATTTTTTAATTAAAAAAAAATTTATTTTTATTTTTATTTTTTTTTCTTTCATTTCTTGTCAAAATATGAATCAAACAAAAAAAACTACTTTGAACAAGAAGCCTTAATAAATTATTTGAAAGCAGAAAGCGCTTTTTTTAAATCCAACTTCCCTATCAGTTTAAAATATTTAAAAAAAGCCCGATCTTTTGCTACTCAATCTATTCATTTACAAAAAAAACAAGCTGAACTCTATGAAAAAGAAGGCTTTACAGCCTTAGCTATTAATGAGTATAAAAAATTACTGAAAAAATCCCCCTTCTCAAAAGACATCCTAGAAAAACTTACAAATTTATATATCTCAAAAGATCTTCCTAAAAAAGCCTTGGAATACAATAGCCGATTATTAAAACAAAATCCTGTAAGTTTTCCTTTAACTTTAAAACAAGCCCTTTTATATATAAATAAAGAAGATTGGGAAACAGCCTTGGAAGTATTGAAAAAAGCGCAAAAAATAAGCACTTTCCCTTCTGAAAATATACAAAGCCTTTTATTACAAGCTTATATCTTTGGAAAGCAAAACCAAATCAAAAAAAGTCTAGAAATAATTTCCCAAATAGAAAAGCTTGATTTTCCAGAAGAAAGCCTCGTTTTAAAAATTACAGACTTTTATCAAAATTTTGATAAAAAAATGGCACGGATTTATTTAGAAAATTTCCAACAAGAAAAAGGTATCAGTCCTGCAACTTCTAATGTCTTATTCCAGAAATCTCTTTCTGCTAATAAATGGGAAAAAGCCCGATTCTATGTTGAACAACTAAAAGATTTAGGAGAGATGAAAGAATCACACTATTTTTATATCTCTATGTTCCTCATAAAACAAAAACAATATGAAAAAGCCACCCCCTATTTAAAAGACTTAATTATTAAGAAACCTCAAAATGGACATTACACTTACTTATTAGCCACGAATTATGAAAAAACCAAAGAATGGGAAAAAGCTATAAAAACTTATAAACAAGTTCCTTTACATAGCTCTTATTTTTTAATTGCTCATTTACAACTCGCTCAGTTATGGGAGAAACAAAAAAAATACAAAAAATCTTTTAAGCTTTTAAATGATCTGGCTTTTAATAATCCTGTTAGTCCTCAAGCCGCTTTAGTCTACGCTGAAACTCTTTGGAAAATAGGTAATAAAAAACAAAGCTTAAATATTTTAAGTAAAGCTTTAAACTATCATCCCAAAAATCTAGATATTTTATTTTTAAGAGGATCTTATTTGACAAAAACTGGAAAAACAGAACTTGCTCTTAAAGATATGAAACAAATTTTAAGTATTCAATCCAAACATAGTAAAGCTCTAAAACTTATCAATCGTTTAAATACTGAAAGCAGTTAAAGACTATTAAATAATTCTCATTTAAGCTAAAGAATTTTGTCTAAGAGCTTCAAATAAAGCAATTGCAACTGCATTTGATAAGTTTAAGCTTCTAACAGGACCTGGAAAAGGAATCTGAACTGTTTGTTTTTTAAATTTTTTTAAAAGAGGCTTAGGCAATCCTTTTGTCTCTTTTCCAAAAGCTAAAATATCTCTTTTTTTGAAAGAGCAATCATAAAGAGAGTTTTCTCCTCTCACGCTAAAGAACCAAATTCTTTGTTGATTTTTTTGAGACAGCCAATCATTTAAATTTTCATAATATTGATATTTTAAAAAGGGCCAGTAATCCAAACCAGCTCTTTTTAAATATCTATCTGTCATTTGAAAACCTAAAGGCCCCACTAAATCCAGATGGCTTTGCCCAGCTACACAAGTTCTTCCAATGTTTCCTGTGTTAGAGGGTATTTCTGGCTCAATGAGAGCCACTGTAAAATATTTTTTCTTAAAGGCTGTGGTTTGTATCATAATTAGCCTCAGCTTATAACAAATAAGCTGTTAACTAACAAATGCCTATTATGGATTCTGGCTTTTTAAACAACTTGTCAGTCTGACTTATACTAGGGCATGTCCTCATTGGTCTAAACTAAAGCAACTAAATAGTTAAAAAATAGGATAAAAACTCAATTAAAAAAGAATTTTCTACAATCCAGCTTAATGAATAAGAAGTTTTCAATTAAATAAAAAGGAATTTATTAAAAAACTCGTTTTTTTCAGTATTTTTTAACTGTCTTTAGCTTAGTAAAATGAGGACAGATAATAGAAACTCTCAGACAAAGAAATAGAAAAATTTTTTTGATAGCTAAACTGTCATGCTTTTGAACAGTTAAGTTTTTAAAGTTTGTAAAATTTTCACTTAGCTTTGTTTTTTCTTGTTTATTTTTTACTTATATTATATACATTAGAACTGCATTCAAAACTCATAAAGGAGGAAATATGAAAAAAATATTAATACTGATAACAATATTTTTATCACAAAGTGGCTTTTCTTTAGCAGAAGATATAGAACCTTCAGCAGAAGATATAGTAATTTCAATTCAAATACCTTCAAATGAAATACCTATTTATTTGAGATGTTCTGATAACAAAGTCATTTTGGGAATCTTTCGTATACCTGTATTTCCTATAGATAATTGTTACACTAGCTATGCAGGAGCACCAGATAGATATCCAGAAAAAGTGGTAATTGACAGTTTAGCTTTAAATACTGATTTGTTTGAGATTGATACTGATTTTATAGATCAGCGATATATTCACAATGTAAAGCTTAAAGAAATACAGTCCATTGGTGAAGAGCTTAACTGCGCTAAACTTCTCTTAAAAGAGGATGGCTTTGATTGTTTTGGGGGAGATATTCAGTATGAGATAAAATATGTTAAAAAACAACCCTGGCCACTCTGTTCCAACTATACTGGAAATATCAGATGTGGTGAAGCCAGAGAAGAAAGGCAAAAGATCACTTACCAAACAACAATTGATATAAAATCATATGAAAATGGATTTATAAAAAGATTAGATAAGAATGGAATGGATTTATAATATAAAAAAAATGATATTGATAAATTGACTATTCTAATCTCTAATGACGATAAAATTATCTTGAAAAAAATGAAAAATGCAGGACACGTTATTATCATCAAGAGTTATATAGTTTAGATGTTGATATCGCTCAATGTTCCTTTAGTCGTTATATTGAAGAAAATTCAAATGAAACTTACTTTTCTTTTAAAGATCATAACATAAAAAGCTATTTTCCAGAAGGAACTTTATTATTATAAACAAGAATAAAAAAGTTAGCTTTATTTTTTTAATTTAGCTTTAAGTGTATTAAGCTACTGGTATATTCTTGATTTAGACCTATTTAAGTCTCTTGATTAAAAGCTTGTAAGATACAAAGATAAAAACGAGTTCAGATTTGAACACATAGCGACTACAAGTCGCTTTGTGTAAAAGCCTTTCTATTTTCTTTAATTCCATTCTGTTTTTATTTCCTAAAGGATCTTTTATTGACGACTTCCCAGATCTAAAAAAGATCATAACTTCCTAGTCTCTATAAAATTCTTAGCTAAAGCAATTGAAAAGGGAGCTTTTGGATAGAGGCTTTAAAGAAGATATTTAATTATTTTATTTACTTCTTAAATATTTCAAAGCTTCATTTACAGAAGACAAATATATTTCTGAAACATCATCAGACTTTAATATGCAGTTAAGGACAGCTCTTATATTATTATCTTTTAGTGTTGCTTTTTCCTCTATTGTTTTTTGAAAACCAAGATTCA
>JAPORL010000013.1 GCA_026712605.1 Pseudobdellovibrionaceae bacterium
GGTTAAATAGAAAATAATACTATAAGTTAAAAAAGCGGCAGGTAAATTGGCTATAATAATTTTCCATGAGTATTTGTAGTTTTCCATTAGGCTATTATCTTCTGCTTTAAATTGTTTTTTTATCCATTTTAAAAAACCAAATTTTTTGTTAACTTCCCTTTTATTTGGAAAAACATCAAAGCCTTGTGTTCCCTCTAAACGAGCATCCATTTGCACTTTAAACCAAGCTCCAGCTAAAATATCAGTAATCAAAGTTGAAAAGAAACCAGCCCATATGGCATAACGACTTAGGTGAAACCATGCCTCTTCTGTGAAAGGTTTATCATGTAGCATTTTAAGAATCCCTTGATCCACTCCCGCTAAAAATAGGAAAGTAAAAAAAAGCTCAATGGGTTTATCAATAATATAGTAAGTGAGCTGTTGCCGAGTTGCTCTAGCTAAGGCTTCTGAATCGTTAAGCAATTTTTTAGCTTTACCGAATCTGTCCATTTGAAGATTGTGATTAGGGTCTAAAGCTTTTTGACTGGTTTCTTCGCTTTTTGCAATACGCCTTTTTAATAGTCCGCTTAATAGATCATCTACAGCTTTAAGGGACTTTTGAGTGACTTGCTGTTCTTTAGCTACTCTTTCTACTCTTTGTCTGATCTCTTCTGGCTGAAGTGTTTTTTCAAAAAGGCTATTATCACTTATAAATAATTCCATACTTTTTAGTTTTAACTTTTTATCATTTGGATTATTTTCTTTGGAATTTGTTAAATCCAATAAATAGTCTCGCATAACCTCTTGAAAAAGCTCTCTTTTATAAACACCATAAAAAGCTTTCAGCCTTTTGTTTTTTATATCATGAGTTTGAAGTTTAGCCCCTTTTGAAAGAGTGCTTACTTCTACTGGAGCCTCTTTCCCTGTGAGTTTAGTAAGCTCTATATAAGCTTGAGCTGTAACTTCTTTTAAAAAGAGCTTTTCTATTTTTATAATTTTCTCTTCAAAAATTTTTAAATTTTTAAATTCAGTTTTATTATTTGTATTACTAGAAATTTTTTTAGCTTTAAATTTATTTAAAATTCGCTCTATATGATTTTCAGTTCCTCCATTAAATGGACTGGAAGTGTGTTTATTTTCATGGGTAACATTAAAATATTTGGGATAATACAACATTTTTAAAAGGGTAGTAGGTCTGAGGTATGTGCTTCTTACAAAAAAGAACCAGTTCCAGCTTAAGCCTAAAAATCTGAAGGTTTTAGCCCATGAAGAATAGCCTATTAAAAGATGAGCTATAGCTTGATTTAAAGTTTTAATTTCTGTTTTTGATAGAGATTCATCTGATGAAAAAAGATCTTTTCCTGTTTCTGTTTTGATTTCTTTGATTATATCGTATAGTCTTTCATTTTGAGCCTCTGTAAAATCTGAATTTTGAAGTAAACCAGAAATATGTATAGCTTCTCCTGACATTTCAAAAGTTAATGATAATTCAGGATTTATTTTTAAAAATTCTTTATCTAACAAATCTTTTAAGTTTCCCTCTGAAAGTGTAAATGTTTTTTTAATTATTTCATTTCCTTTTTTTAAGGATAGAGAAATTTGATTGTCTTTTAATATATCTTGTTTTTCAGCGGAAGAATTTAAAACCAAGCTTTGCTTTCCTTGAGGACTAATATCTAAAGAAAGCTCTTTACCAGATTCTAAGGCAGAAAAAAGAGAAGCTAAACTAGAAGTTGTTTTTAAAATTTGATGGCTTTCTATATCATTAAAACCTAATTTTATTGTAATTGGTAAACCTAATTTTCTTTTTTCCGCATTAGATAAATCTTGGATAAACTTAGATTGGTTTTTTTGTTCATATTTTATAAATCTATTTTTAAAATTCTTTAAGGATTGTAATAAACCATGAGCTTTTTTTTGATGCTCCTGTTCTTTATGAGAGGAGAGATGTTTTTTTAAATAATAAAAGTTGGTACTTAAATGCAATCCTCCTATAAATATAAGACCAGCGCTAAATAGAGCAACAAGCCCTTCTAAAAGGTGAAAGGGCTTATCTCCTTTGAAATAAGAATCATAAAGCCCAGTAGCACTCACCCACTCAAAGCTGTTTTTAGCCGTTATTGTGAAAAGGTCGCCCCAATTTAGAAACCAGTTTTTCATGGTGTTTAAAGCCGTGAAGGAATAGTTAGCAACCTCAGGAGAGGCAATAGCGCTAGCTCCTATTAAAACTCCTGCTGTCAGAGTTCGGTGTTTAGAAGCTTGATAGAGAGAATGTGATAAAGCCGATTTAAAAGCTAAAAATCGATTGTTTATGCTGTCGGATTTTAAAGAAACTGAGTTTGCTATTAAGCCTAAAGCTTTTTCTATTTTAGGGGCGCCTAGAGGCTGAGCGCTACTGATATGATTGAGAAAGAGAAAAAAACGATTATAAAATTTTCTTTTTTTATTTAACTCATTAGATACATTTTCAATAGAGGATTGAAAATTTTTATCTGCCATTAAACTATCTTTAAATTCATTGGCAATTTGGTTTTCTTCTGGGAGATTAGAAAGTTTAGTAGAAACTTGATTGAGTTTTCCATAATTGCCTGAGATATCTTTAGCTGTGCCAATTTGTCTTCTATTTTCTAAAATTTTCAAGACAAGCTGTTTTGTATCCAAAGATAAATTTTTATCTTGTGAATTTTTTGATTGCATAGAATCGGCTATTGAATGTTCAAAATTGTCCACTATTTCCTTCAAAAACTTTTGAGACATTTTTGCGGATTCTGGCTCTAAAAGAGAGATAGTTACATTAAAACTCAATTGCTGGAGTTGAGAAAGAAAACTTATCTGATTGAGAGAAAGAGAAAGCTCTCCTATATTTAATTTGTTATCGTCTGTAAGGCTTAGTTTTTGTGGATATAAAACATTTTCCTTTGTTAAATTTGTTTTTTCAAAATCTAAAGGAATATAAAATAGAGGCAAAGCTGTTCTACCAATAGCTGATTCAAAATATTTTAAATCAATAAAAGAAATAAAGGCTTTTTTATCAGAAACTTTACTAGACTCCAGAAAAACTAAAAAATTATCAAAAAAAGCTATCCATTCTATATTTTGAGGAAAAGAGTTTATTACTTTTCCTTCATAAGAAAAACGAAATGAAAGTCTTTGTTGAGAGTCATTTTTATAAACTGAGCCTTTAAACTTTGAATTGTCTTCTAAAACCAGAGGAGCGATTTTTGTTTGGCTAGGATGTGATAGAATAGCTTGAATATGTTTTTCTTTTGTATCTTCAAAAATCTCTATTAGTAAATTTTTAGCTTGGATCTGATCTGAAATTTTTTGCTCACTGAGGTTACTAACTTTAGTTTGTTGTCTACTTATTTTGTCTTCCAGTTTTTCTTGAAGATTTTCTAACTGAATTATTTCATCGTTTGAATAATCTTCTATGTTAGAAGGATTTGCTTTATTTGTTAGCTCTTCAACTCTTTTCTCTATTTCAATTTGTTTCGTTAAGAATTCATTATTACCTTTTAGATCTTCTAAAAGTTTTTCTTGTTGGGGGAGTTTGCGCGCTTTATAGTGAACTTCCTGATTTAATATAGAAAATACATCTAAAGGATGATTTTTATAATATTTTGAACTGACTTCTTCTGGATTAAAAATAAAATCTCTTAAAGATTCAACATGCTTTTTATTAAACTCAGAGGCTTTTTGTAAATTTCTTTGTTCTTCTTCTGTTAAAGGGTTGGCTTTTAGTAAAACAGGCTGAATAGCTAACTGAAAAGCTATTAGAGTGTTTAACAATTGTTTTAATAGATCTTTAGATTTAATAAAATGGTATAATTTTTTAATCATAATCTTTTGAATTTCTAATAGGTTATTTCCTTTAATTTAAGAGCTTTTTATTTTTTAGGCTTAACTCAATAGGTTATTATTTATTTTCTCCATTTAATTTAAGAACTTTTTATTTAATTATAGTTAATTGTCAATTAATATCTATAAGCTCCTTTATCAAAGCTATATGACAAAAGCTGTAGGAAAAACAAATTTTTATCTAAGAAAATTTAAGATTGTGAAAAATTTTCACAGATTAGATAAAATATTATAAAAAAGATTTTTTCTCAAAGTATGAAAATTTTACAATTAAGTAAGAAAAAAATGATCTATTTGTTTTTAAATTTAATGAAAATAAGAAAATTTGTATTAAAATTGTAATAAGCTTTAAAGTGTTATAGTATCCAAAAGGATAAACAAAAGCTCGCTTTACTTTAAGTGAAGAGGAAAGTCCGGACTCCTTCAGCAGTGCAAAGGCTAATGGCCTTCCACCGAAAGGTGAGGACAAGTGGAACAGAAAGCAGATCCAGCAAGTCTAACTTGGCTGGAGTGAAATCAGCTAAACTCTGCATGGAGCGAGATCAAATAAGAAGGCTATACTTTTGCTGAGAGTTTGCGCCTTCGGGTCGATCGCAAGAGGGCTTTGGCAACAAAGCTCCTAGATGAATGAGCTTTTCCCTTTTTTTGGCAAAAAAAGGAAGACAGAATCCGGCTTATCGCTTATCCTTCAATGCCTATGAGGCTGGCTTAAAAGCTGGCCTCCTTATTTTTAAATTTGTGTGAAAAGCTTGTAAGATATAAAGCTAAAAGCGAGTTCGGATTTGAATCCAAGGTCCAAGCTACAGATCGCTTTGTAGAATGAAAAGATAGAACATATACAGAAACAAAGACAAAAGTAGGATATAACTTTTAGAGCATAGACTAACTAATAAAGAGTAAAATGCTAATAAGTTAATTACTTAAAACATGTCACTTCATAATGATTTTTTATCTACATAACGCTTCACATTCACTACGACTATAATGTTCAGTACCAAAATGAGTTTCTTTTACACTACTTGCTTTAAGAGTATATCTCCGTTTAGCACCAGAGTTAGTGAAGCTTAAAGAACATCCTTCTCCTTGGGTGGTACATAAATTAAATTCACCTATTACCCGACTGTTGGACTGAGGTACTGAGCTACTTTTGATGTTCGTGCTGTGGGAATTAAGTCTAAAAGTGTTTCGGTTGTTTGAGAAAACAGTATGACCAATACCAAAACCCGTACTTTTAAAAGAACAACAATAAAAATGTAAAGTTGAATCTTGTCCGATAGATATACCTCTTTTTACTCCAGCCACATATTTTCCATCTGGACATGAGTCATAAGAAGAATTACCAGTTGCTGACATCCATGCGCAGTTTTTCTTCTTTGTAGGTACTTCTCCACTAGTACTAAGCACACAAACTTTCTTTCCTTGTGCATCAAAGCCCTGTAGCATTTGCCCATCGGGACATTTAACATTAGCCAAGGATCTATCAGAATCTACACAAATTTTATTTCCATTTGAATTAAAACCTTTAAGAACCTTCCCAGCTCCACAATCAGCATCTGCCGTATTCACACCTTTAGGCATATTCACACAGACTTTATCTCCTTGTGCATCAAAGCCCTG
>JAPORL010000156.1 GCA_026712605.1 Pseudobdellovibrionaceae bacterium
GTTCGGATTTGAACACAGTGCGACTGCAAGTCGCTTTGTGGCTAAAGGCATATTTGAGATTTTAGATCCTAATTTATAAATGTTTAAGTTTCTTGATAAAAATCTTTTAAGATAGAAAGCTAAAAGCGAGTTCGGATTTGACCACGAGGCGTCCAGCGGACGCTTTGTGGCAAACCGCATGTCTAAAGTTTTTAGCTTTGTATCTTACAAGATTTTCACAGAAATTTCAAAAATTTATAATGCAATAATATAGAGCTAGTTTTAAAAAGCTTGCTTTTTTTATTAAAAATTTAGATGATGACCCATAGATTTTATGAAATTATTAAATCTTTTGTTCGCTCTTAGTTTAATATCCTGTTCTCATTTAAAAAAGAATACAAAGGGAAATGTAATTTTTTTTCATCCTGATGGCATGTCTTTAGCTCATTGGGATTTAGGGCGAATTATTACAGAAGGTCCAGATGGCTTAAGCTCTTGGGATAAAATGCCTAACATGGCTATTTATAAACCACACTTAAAAAATAATTTAACAGCTAGCTCAAATGCAGGGGCAACTATCCATGCTTATGGTGTTAAAGTGGGTTATGAAAGTTTTGGGAAAGACAATGGAAAAACTCTTAAAAAGCCTTCCCTTCTTAAAGAGGCTCAAAAGAAAGGCTTTAATACAGGTCTCGTTCAATCTGGTGTTTTAACTGAGCCGGGAACAGCTGTTTTTGCCACTCAAAGTGACAGTAGGAGAGATTTTTTAGGAATCACAGAACAGCTAATAGATTCAAATATTAACATTTTATTAGGCGGAGGTGAAAAATACTTACTTCCCAAAGGAGTTAAAGGTCAATTTGGTTTAGGTATGAGAACAGATAAAAAAAATCTCATTGAACAAGCTAAAAAGCAAGGCTATTTAGTGATTTACACTTTAAAGGAATTAAAAAATATTCCTCAAACAGCAAAAAAAGTTTTAGGTGTTTTTGCTTATGAAAACACTTATAACGATAAAACAGAAGAAGTTTTAAAACAAAAAAAACTAAAGCCCTATAATGAGAAAGCTCCTACAATCGCTCAAATGTCTAAGTATGCTTTAGAGTTTTTAACTCGTAAAGATAAAAAGTTTTTTCTTGTAGCTGAAGAGGAAGGCACAGATAATTTTTCTAATCTAAATAATGCGGAAGGATTATTTGTAGCTATAAAAAGAAGCTTAAAAGCTATTGAAGTTTTTAGAGACTTTTTAAAAGCCCGCAAAGACACTTTACTGATTGTAGCTTCAGATAGCAATGCTAGCAGTCCAGCATTAATTGATAAGTTAAGCTCTAAAAAACTTTTTAGCTTAAATAAAAAAATAAATAATAAATCAGATGTTAAAGCTCCTTTAGATAGACAAACAAATGGTCTGCCTTTTGTTTCTAAACCAAATAAACAGGGAATTGTTATGCCTTTTGCTATTGCATGGCCTACCCGAATGGATACAGGAACTGGAATGGTCGTAAAAGCAGAAGGTTTTAAAGCCAATCAAGTTAATAGTGTTTTAGATAATACCGATATTTACAAAATTATGAGACGGACTCTTTTTGCTTACTAGAATTTTTATTTGTTTTTTATTTTTCAAAAAATTAAAAACAATATAGAAGTTTATAAATTAGAGATATAAGAAGGGAGTTTATTTTCTAACTCTTTGAGGTTTAATTTTTCTTTAAAACTATTTTTGCGAATACAGATTTCAATTTGATTGTTTTTCAAGTCTCTTACTCCCAGATCAATTCTTAAAGGAAGTCCTATGAGATCAGCATCTTTAAATTTAACTCCTGGTCGCTCTTTTCTATCATCAATAAAATAATCTAAATGCTGTTGATCTAATAAAGTTTTCAATTTATCCAAGGCTTTTAACACTTCAGGACTGTCAGGATCAATTAAGCAAATATAAACAGCAAAAGGAGTTATTGAAAGAGGCCATATTATGCCTTTGTCATCATGGCTTTGTTCAATCACAGCCTGTAAGGTTCGGGTGATTCCCATTCCATAACAGCCCATCTCTACAAAATGTTTTTTTCCTTGTTTGTCTAAATAAGTTAAATTCATTTTTTTAGAGTATTCATCAGATAAGTAAAACAAATGTCCCACTTCAATCCCTCTATATTTTTTTAAAGCTAAGCTTGTTGGACTTAAATCTCCTTCTCTAGCAAAGCAAAAGTCTCCATAAGCTGATACTTTAAAATCTCTATTTGGATTTACATTTTTAAAATGAAAGCCGTCTTTATTAGCGCCTGTAATAAAATTGCCTTTGTTTTTTAAATAATTATCTAAGTAAATAGGAATATTTTGTTTTAATTTATAAGGACCACAACTGCCGGGGTTAGCTCCGCTAACTTCCTTTATTGTTTTATCTTTTGCTAATAAAGGCAGTTCTTTCAAGCCTAAATTTTGTTTTATTTTTAGAGGATTAATTTCATCATCCCCCATACATAAAACGGCAAACACTTTATCTTTAGAATTTGCTTTTTGAGAATCTCCTTGAGAAATAAAAAATAGTATTTTAACTAGATCTTTTGCAGAGCCATTTAAAAATTGAGCTAGTTCTTGAATTGTTTTTATATTAGGGGTTGCAAATTCTTCTATTGCTTTTGGTGTAGGAGCAGAGCTTTTAGATGGCTCTTGACGAGGGCAAATTTCTACATTGGCTGAAAAATTATCACAAACCAAAAGTTCATCTTCTCCTTTTTTTGCTAAGATATGAAACTCTTCAGAATGGCTTCCTCCAATCGCTCCTGAGTCTGCCTTTGCCACAACAAATTGGACTCCTAAGCGGTTAAAAATATTTTGATAAGCTTGAAACATCTTTTTATAATTTTCAAGAGCAGTTTGTTTGCTTGTATCAAAACTGTAGGCATCTTTCATAATAAACTCTCTGGCTCTCATTAAACCAAAACGAGGGCGAATTTCATCTCTATATTTGGTTTGAATTTGATATAAATTGAGAGGCATATCTTTCCAGCTATTTAAACCCGACTGAACAAATTCAATAATAATTTCTTCATGGGTGGGACCTAAGCATAGTTCAGCTCCTGTTCTTCCTTTCATTTTTAGCAAAAGCCCTTCAAATTTATTCCAGCGTCCTGTTTTTTGCCATAACTTTTTTGTTTGAACCATGGGCATTAAAATCTCTCTAGCAGATTGTCTTTCCAGCTCTTCCCGAACAATCTTTTCAAATTTTTGAATCGATCTTAAAAACAAACTGTTATAGAGATAAATTCCCTGACTGGTATTTGAAATATAACCTGCTCTCAAAAGCAGAATATGACTAGGGATACTAGCTCCCGCTGGTTTTTCTTTTAAAGTTTTTAAATAAATCTCAGACCATTTCATTTAAAAAATAATCTATGCTTTTTTTTATTTTTTTACAAGGCTTTACAGTTTATTTATAGAATTCCCACTTTTTTAGTTTTGTTCTTGATTCAACTATTTGAAGAGAGTAAAAAAGAAACCTATGTTTTCAGGTTTAGTTACTGCAAAAAGCTCTGTTTTAGAAGTTAAACAATCTGAAAGTCTTTTTCAATTGATTTTAAAAAGACCAGATAGTTTTAAAGATCTTAAAACAGGAGATAGCCTATCTGTTGATGGTGTTTGTTTGACTTTAAAAAGTTTTGACAAACAAAGTATAACTTTTGATTTAGGACCAGAAACTTTAAAGATTACACAATGGACAAATGAAAAAATAAAAAATAAAATTTTTAATTTAGAACAGTCTTTAAGTTTACAATCTGCCATTGGAGGTCAAATTTTGACAGGTCATGTGGATGGCTTGGCTGTAGTTACTCAAATAAAAGAAAAAGGAGAAAGTTGGTTATTAACAGTTCAAATTCCTTTAAAGTTTAAAAAATTTATTTGGGAGAAAGGCTATCTTGCTTTAAATGGGGTGAGTTTAACTATTAACAAAGTCAAACAGTTAAATATAGAGATTTGTTTAATTCCAGAAACTTTAAAACGAACTAATTTATCTCTTATAGAAAAAGGTGATAAGCTTAATTTTGAAGTGGACTACATGGCGCGCTCTTCTATTCATGCTATTCAAAATACCTATAAAAAACTAAAAATATTTTTTATTATCTCTCTCTTTTTATTTTTTGTTTTAGTTCTTTTTATTATGCTATTGACAGTTTTTTTATTAAAAAGCTCACTTTGATTGATCTTTTTGTTCTATAATATATACAGTCGGTAGTCTTGTTGTAACTGAACAATCTCAGTTTTTTATATATAAAATTATTACAGCAACTCAATATAAGGATTATTTCCTTTTTTAAGGAATTTTGTTTGATACCTATTATTATTCTACTGTCTTGTGTTCTAATTGCTAATCTAGATGTTTTGATTTATATTAAATAGTAAGCTATAAAAATTTTTTTAGAAAAAAGAACAAATGAAACTATAATGAGCACTTTTATTTACTTTTTAAAAAATTTTATTGTTTTATATATTATTCTATTAATTGTGCTTTATTTTATACAAAGAAAACTGATATATTACCCTTTAAAAACTCGTCCTCAATTAGATAATTTAAGTGAGTTTTATACTGAAGTTGAAACTCAAACTAAAGAGGATTTTAAATTAACTCATTGGTATGCAAAGCAAGGTCCGCCTTATATTGTTGTTTTTCATGGAAATGCGGGAAATATTGAAGCTAGAGGCTATAGATTTAAATTTTTAGTGGATCAAAATTATTCTGTATTACTAGTTAGTTATCGTGGGTATGGAGTTAACCCCGGAAAAGCTTCTGAAAGGCATTTGATTGATGATTCCTCTTTAGTTTTAGAGTGGCTTTTAAAAAAAGAAGGCATTTCTTCAACAGATGTGATTTTATTTGGAGAATCTTTGGGATCTGGAGTAGCCATTGCTCTGGCCTCTAAATACCCAGTAAAAGCTTTAATTTTTGATGGTGCTTTCTCATCTATAACTGATGTGGCAAAATCAATTTATTCTTTTATTCCAGTTAAATGGATGTTAAAAGACAGTTGGAATTCTGAAATAAGAATACAAAAGTCTAAAGCTCCTTCTCTTTTTATTCATGCAAAAAATGACTCTATAGTGCCTTTTCGTTTTGGAGAAAAATTATTTTCTCTTGCAAATGAACCTAAAAAACATATTTGGCTGGAAGATTCTGATCACAACTCTAACTTAGAAAAAGAATCAGTGAGACAGTCTATTTTTGATTTCATTCAGTCTTTATAAAGAAGTTAGATTTTATTTTCTTGTTTTTAATTTTCTATGAAAAGCTTGTAAGATACAAAGCTAAAAACTCAGACATGCGGTTTGCCACAAAGCGACTTTCAGTCGCTATGTGTTCAAATCCGAACTCGCTTTTAGCTTTGTATCTTACAAGCTTTTGATCAAGAAACTTGAATAGGAATAAATAAGACTTAAAAACTC
>JAPORL010000147.1 GCA_026712605.1 Pseudobdellovibrionaceae bacterium
CAATCTCTCACAGATTATGAGTGGACAAATTCAAGAAAATCGCTGGAGTGATCTTATTAATGCCGCTGGTCAGTTAAGCTCTGCCGATTTTTATATTGATGATTCTTCTCCTTTGTCTCCTTATGAGATTAGAGCTAAAGCAAGAAGGTTAAAAGCTCAAACGGGATTAGATTTAATTATCGTGGATTATCTTCAGCTCATGCAGTTATCAGAAAAAACAGAAACTAGAGAAAGAGAAGTTTCTGAAATGTCACGCCTATTAAAATCTTTTGCGAAAGAGTTGAAAATTCCAATTATTACTTTGTCTCAGCTTAATCGGGGAGTAGAGAGTCGATCTAATCGTAGACCTATCTTATCTGATTTAAGAGAATCTGGCGCTATTGAACAAGATGCTGATTTAATAATGATGCTTTATAGAGCTGATTATTATGAAGAGGCGCCAGGAGACAATATAGCTGAAGTCATTATTAGTAAACATAGGAATGGACCGACAGGAACAGTAGAGCTGAAATGGGCACCGGAATATGGAACTTTTTTAAATAATATTCCTTCTGAAGATATGGGGATACCTTTGCCAGAAGATCAGGCTCCTTTTTAATTTTTTAGTAAAATTCATTTTAATGAAATCTCATTTTTTTAATAAAAGCTTAAAGCTATTTAAAGAGTATAAAATTCAAAATAAAAAAATCATTATAGGGGTTTCTGGGGGTTTGGATTCTATTGTTTTACTTGATCTTTTAAAAGAGTTGAGTTCGCCTTGTCAGTTAAAGCTTTATATTATTTATATTCACCATGGAGATAGTCATCAAAATAAAATTAAAAATTACAGAGATAAAGCTAAAAAGCTGGTTTTAAGTGTATCTCAAAAAAAGGAATTAGAATTTTTGAGTCCTAAAACAGAAAACCAATTGTTAAAAAGTGAAGAAGAGTTTAGAAAACTTCGTCACACCCAATTTAAAAAAGCTTTAAAAAGCAAGCAGGCGGATATTATATCTTTGGCTCATAATCAACAGGATTTGCTGGAAACCAGATTGATTCAATTAATTAGAGGTTGTGGTCTTCAAGGTTTAGAGAGTATGTCTTACTATGACAATCTTTATTTAAGGCCTTTAATTTTTTTTACAAGGAAACAAATTTATGATTATGCCCTTAAAGAAAAATTAAAATGGTTGGAAGACCCTTCTAACAAAGACAATAAGTTTTTAAGAAATTGGATAAGGAATAAGTGGCTAAAAGATTTAGAGAATAAAAGATTAGGAGCGGTTAAGACTTTATCTCGCTCTTTAGAGGTCTTAATTCCACAAAAATATAATTTAGATATGGAGATCTATATAAATTCAAAAGGAATTAAGAGAAAATTTTTAATTGAGCTTTCTTTAAAAGATCAAAAAAGAGTATTAGCTTTTTATATGAGAAAATTTTTTTTAAGGGGGTATGGGCATTCTCACATAACAGAGATACTTAAGCATAATGAACGGGCAAAAAAAACTTTTTCTATTGAGCTTTTAAAGAAAACTTGGATTTTTACGAAAGATTATATTAAAATTAGATAGAAGGAGTAATATTTGTAAATTTCCTCTCTAATTAATTCAATAGATTTTTTTATAATCTATATAAAGTATTCAAAACTTAGTCTTATATTAAAATATCCTAAATATAAGATTAAAAACTCAGACATGCGTTTTGCCACAAAGCGACCTATGGTCGCTATGTGTTCAAATCCGAACTCGTTTTTAACCTTATATTTAGGATATTTTAATCAAGAGAATGTTTTATAAAATTTGAAAGGCTCAAAAGAGTAATTGAAGACTAGTAAATTTTATTGGAGGTATTTAAAAATTAAATAAATTTTCTTCTAAGATCGCACGAGATAAAATAACGGACATGATTTCATTTGTTCCTTCTAAAATTTGATGAACTCTGGCATCTCTCATAAGCCTTTCTAGAGGATAATCTTTTATGTAGCCATAGCCTCCATAAATTTGTATAGCCTCATTGCAAACATGAAAACAAGTGTCAGTAGCAAACTTTTTCGCCATAGCGCAGTAGTTAAGAGCTTGAGAGTCTTTTTGATCTAATTTAAAAGCCGCTAAACGAACCATATAACGGCTAGTTGTTACTCCCGTTACCATATCAGCAATCTTAAATCTTAAAGCTTGAAATGAGCTTAAGCTTTTTCCAAATTGTTCTCTTTCTTTCATGTATTGTTGAGAGTGATCCACAGCAGATTGAGCAGCGCCTACAGAACAAATAGCGATATTAATCCTTCCACCATTTAAACCCTTCATAGCAATTTTAAATCCCTCTCCCTGTTTTCCTAATAAATGCTTTTCTGGAATTTTAACCTGATCTAAATTAACTATTTTTGTTGGTTGTGAGTTCCAACCCATTTTATCTTCATTTTTTCCATAGGAAAGACCCTTAACATCATGAGGCACAACAAAACAAGAAATTCCTTTAGGGCCAGGCTCTCCTGTCCTCGCCATTACCACTAAAGTTTGAGTGGATCCAGCTCCTGACACAAAAGCTTTTGTTCCATTTAAAATCCATTCTCCTTGTTTTTTTTCTGCCGTAGCTTTTAAACCTGCCGCATCTGAGCCTGACCAAGGCTCAGTTAAGCAATAAGCTCCTAAATGCTCTCCACTGGCTAAACTGGGAACAAAGTTTTTTCTTAAAAAATCAGAGCCAAACTCATCTATCATCCAAGCCACCATATTATGAATAGAAATATAAGCTGTTGTGGAAGGGCAGGCTTTTGCCAGCTCTTCAAAAATAAGAGTGGTGTCTAAGCGAGAGCAGGATATACCCCCTACATCTTCTTTTAAATAGAGACCACAAAAACCCATTTGAGCGGATTTTTTAATAACTTCCACAGGAAAAATCTTTTTTTGATCCCACTCGCTCGCATGATCTTGCATTTCTTTAATAGCAAAATCTCTAGCAAGACTTTGAAATGATAATTGATCTTCTGATAAATTAAAATTCATTTTAAAAACTTATTTCATTTTAATTGTCATATTAAGTTTTGAGCCTTGATTTTCTGTTTC
The DNA here is from genome assembly GCA_026712605.1 of Pseudobdellovibrionaceae bacterium. Taxonomy (GTDB): domain Bacteria; phylum Bdellovibrionota; class Bdellovibrionia; order Bdellovibrionales; family UBA1609; genus JACOND01. The sequence goes on from JAPORL010000147.1 coordinate 3,048, forward strand.
TGGCCAACGAGAAATAATAGTTTTAGTTTCTGTATAAAAACGAATAGCTTGTTTTCCATAAGCATGCAGATCGCCTAGAAAGGATCTTTTCCAACCTGTAAAGGAGAAAAAAGGAAGTGGCACTGGGATAGGAATATTCACTCCCACTTGACCCACTTCTACTTCATGTTGAAATTTACGGGCATGAGAGCCTGAGCTTGTAAAAATAGAGGTGCCATTTCCATAAGGATTATTGTTTATAAACTCTAAAGCTGAGTCTAGGTCTTTAACTCTCACACAGAGTAAAACAGGACCAAAAATTTCTTCTTTGTAGATACTCATATCCGCTTTTACATGGTCAAATAATGTGGGTCCTACAAAGTTTCCTTTAGGATAGTGTTTAGACTGAAATTGAGAGCCATCCAATAAAAGACTAGCGCCTTCGTTTTTCCCTTTTTCAATTAAAGATAAAACCCTTTTCCGAGAAGCTGGAGAGATAAGAGGTCCAAAATCAGCTTTTTTATCTTTCCAACTGCTAGGATGCAATTTGGCAAGAGATTCTTTAAGCTCTGGTATCCAATCGCTGGAAGATCCTACAAAGACAGCCACACTAATGGCCATACATCTTTGTCCAGCGGCTCCACAGCTTGAGCCAGTTAAACTTTTTATGACCTGATCTTTATCAGCATCTGGCATGACTACCATGTGATTTTTTGCTCCAGCAAAGGCTTGGACTCTTTTTAAACTAGCGCTTGATTTTTTATAGACAGACTCAGCTCCTTGAGCAGAGCCTACAAAAGATACGGCTTTTATAGTTGGATGCTCTAATAAATAATTCGCTGTATCTACTCCTCCATGAATAACACTGAGAAGTCCTTTTGGAAAACCACAGTTTTGAAAAATTTCAGCCAGTTTATTAGGAGTGTGGGGATCTTGCTCAGAGGGTTTTAAAATAAAAGTATTTCCACAAACAATAGATAGGGGAAACATCCACAAAGGTATCATCGCTGGAAAATTAAAAGGAGTGATCCCAGTGCAAACCCCTAGAGGCTGTAAAATAGAGTGAGTGTCTATATTTCTGGAGACATTTTCTACAGTTTCTCCCATGATTAAAGCGGGAGCATGGCAAGCTTGCTCTACAACTTCTATGCCTCGCCAAACATCTCCTTTAGCGTCTTCAAAGTTTTTTCCATTTTCTTCAGCTAAAATTTTTGCTATATCATCTTGCTGGTCTTTTAAAGCCTTTTGATATTTAAAAAAGAGGCGCGCTCTTTCTGGCACAGGGACTTCCCGCCACTGTTTAAAAGCTTCTTTAGCTATTTCAATAGATTTATCTATCTCTTGAGAAGTGGCATAAGGAACATAAGATAAAACTTCATTAGTTGAGGGATCATAAACTTCTTTTTTATCAGAAGATTTACTTTGAACAAACTCTCCACCTATAAATAAGGGGATAGTTTTAGGAGATTTATCTATCATGTTCTACCTCATTTTTTAGTTTCTATACTTTCATATAAGCGGGCTAACATTTGTGGGGAGTTTATACCGAGCTCTTCAGCTAACTCGGATAAATCCTCTTTAGTCTGTTTTTTTGATAAATAAAGATGCGCTATTAGAGCTAAAATAGATCGTTTTCCTGAAGCGCAGTGAATAATTGTTTTTTTGTTTGGCTTAGAGTCTAACAGATGATGAGTTTCTTTAAGAGCTGATCCATTTATTTCAGATTCTTTCATAATGGGTATGTGATTATATTCTAAACCTAATTGTTCACAGGTATCGGAAAGTTCAAAATCTAAAGATTCCAGCTCTTCTGAATTTCTTAAATTTAAAACAGCTTGCCAATTGGAATTTTTAAACTCTTTTAAATCTTCTATTTGAGGCTGTCCGCATAAAGCATACTGATCTTTGTAGCAAATAAAAGAAAAACCATTGCTAAGATTTTTTGTTATAAAATCCTGTGTTTTCACAGACTATAAGCTTATTCATTTCCAATTTTAAGTCAATTAAATAAAATATTTTTATAGTCTTTTTGATTACGCTTTATATTTTTGTATAGCATTGATTTTTTATTTTAAAAGCTTATGAGATAAAAATTAAAAGCGAGTTTAGATTTTAAATTAAATAGATGTTGGAAGTTACTTTAGGCATTTTTCAAAATTATCGGTGTAGTTTCTAACAGCTACTCAGGGGTACAAGTATTAGAACTTTTTTCCCAGCTTCCATCTACACATCTGTAATTACATGATCCAGAATATCCACTAGAGCATGATCCAGATCGTTTAAGACTTTTCTTAGCCGATAAACTGCAATTTTTTATTGTAGTTGCTTTGCAACTAAGGGCGCAAGTATTAGCATCGGTTCTAGCAACCAG
>JAPORL010000087.1 GCA_026712605.1 Pseudobdellovibrionaceae bacterium
ATAAAGGAAACTCTTTAAGTGTGGGGATTAAAGCTTTTATAAAAAAAGGAAGATAGCCTATTTTTAATCCTTGCTTTTCTAAGCGAGCCTTCATTTCTGCTCTTAAGCTTATCAGGTGTTCTACTTTCGCTTGTTCTATAATGGTAAAATGAGGAATGGTCGCTTTAGAAAGACTCATGCTTTCAAACATCAGTCTTTGTATTCCTTTTACAGGAACTCTTTTTGATTCTTCAAAATCAATAAGAGAGGGAGAGGGATGAGAAGGAGACTTCATTTTTTGTTTGATATAATTTAGTAGATCTTCTCTAAAAATCTCTCCTTTATCACCTGATCCTTTCAGCTCTTTTAAATCAATATCTAGCTCTTTTGCTAATTTTCGGCTAGAGGGAATAGCTAAGTTTCTATCTTGAGATATCAAATCTGTTTCCGATTTTATTTTTTTATCTGACTTTTTTTCCTTTAAAAAAGATGCTGATTCTTTTAGAACTGTTTTTTCTTTCCTTTTTTCTTTTTCATTTTCAGACTCTTTGCTTTCCACAGAAAAAAGCTCAGCACCGACAGAAACAATATCCCCTTCTTTAACATAAACTTTTTCAATAATCCCTTTTATAGAAGAAGGGACTTCCATAGAAGCTTTGTCTGTCATAACCTCTAAAAGAACTTGATCGAGATCAATAGAGTCCTTTTCTTTGACTTTGATTTTTAAAATTTCTCCCTCTGTAATACCTTCTCCCAGATCAGGAAGAGTGATCTTTTTAATAGCCATTTTCTACCCTTTGTTTTTTAATCAGAGCTGACATAAAGTATTCTCCCGCGCGATAAGAACTTCTCACTAAAGGACCTGAAGCACAATACACAAAACCCATATTTTCTGCTGTTTGTTTCCATTCCTTAAATTCTGAAGGAGGAATAAAACGCTGGACGGGCAAATGTCTTTTTTGGGGACGAAGATATTGTCCAAAAGTAAGCACATCACAGCCTACAGCTCTTAAGTCTTTTAAAGCTTTTAAAACTTCTGAATTTTTTTCTCCTAAACCCAGCATAATAGAAGATTTAGTATAAATAGAAGGGGCGTTATTTTTAACAAATTCCAACACCTTTAAGGATTGTTTATAACTCGCTCTAGGGTCTCTTACTTTTGGGCTTAAACTTTCTACAGTTTCTATATTATGAGCAAATACATTGGGCTGAGCTTTAATAATTTTTTGAATAAGTTCCTTTTTTCCTTTAAAATCAGGAGTTAGAACTTCTATTAAAAGCTGAGGCAATCGTTTTTTTAATAACGAAATAGTTTTTGCAAAATGACCAGAGCCTTCATCTTCTAGATCATCTCTATTGACACTAGTTAAAACGACATAATTGAGTTTAAGGCGAGATAAAGTGAAGGCTACTTTTTCTGGCTCTTTTTCATCCAGAAAACCTTTAGGTCTTCCTGTTTTTACATTACAAAATCTACAGCCTCTAGTGCATATATCCCCCATAAGCATTAAAGTCGCAGTTCCTCCGTTCCAGCACTCTCCAATATTAGGACAAGCCGCCGATTCACAAACAGTAGAAAGCTTTAAATTTTTCAATAAAGATTTTATAAAAAAGTAATTTTTTCCCGAAGGAGCTTGACTTTTTATCCATGAAGGCTTTTCTAAGAATTTTTTATCCACAAAACTGTATTATAATAAATTTCTTATAAAAACAAAAGATATTTCAAAAGGACTTAAAGTTTAAAAGCTTTCTTTAATGGAAGGTCTCTTCACATTTTTTATCTTTCCCCCCAAGCATTTTATCAAGATCCTCTAATGTGAGAGTCTTATCCTTATACTTTTTAAATAGTTTTGGCCCTAAAGTGATCATTAGTTTTTGATCTTCTGAACTGCTGGTCGAAGTTTTTGAGCTTATTTGTGCCGATTCATGGGAGACTTTTTCAACTATGCTACCTATTTTTTTTAATACAGAGAGTTTTGATTTTATTTCTTGACTGGAAAGGTATTCTACTAGATGTTCAAAGCTTTGTTCTTTCAAATAAGAATCCCAACTGAATATCCAGTACAAAATGTTATTTTTAAAAATGTTATTTTTTGGAAGCTCTATTTTTTTAGATTCATGCAGGAATTGAACTTCTTCTTTTAAGCCTAAAAAAAAGGCCCACTCCATTGGAGTAAAATTGACTGGAAATTTATAGGGCTTAAAATCTGGCAAATGATCAAAAAGAAGTTTTATGATTTTTTTAGCTGGTTTTTTAAGAGGATCTTCTGCAGATAAAGAGCCATAAGTTAAAAAAGCTAAAGAAAGAGGATCTAAACTATAAGATCCCATTTCTTTATTTTGTTCAAAAACTTCTTGAGCGGGTTTAAATTTTAAAAGTTGATTTAAAATAGACTCCACTGCGGGAGTAAAACTTTGTCTTATGGCTTCTGAAAGGGGGTTACTTAATAAATAAAATTTATCGCCAGAATAAGTAAGATTAAAAAAAAGCTCTTCTGCAAATTGATCTTTAGATTCTAAATTTTTAAAAAAGCTTTCGTTTTTACTCAAAATAGCTTTTAAAATAGCAAAACTTTTATTTTCTTTATTTGTTGATAAAATAGCCTCATAAAGAAGTGAAAGTCTAATTTTTTCAACTTGCATGAGATCCTCATGAAGTCTTTTGAAATATTTTTTAAAAATCTCTTGTTTTTCTATAGTTTGATAAGGATTAAAAAAGTTTAATAAATTTTGAAAAAAAGCCTCAAAATTCAAAAAAGCTATACTAGCTTTAGTCTGTGGCTTAGGTTTTAAAGTTTTTTGTTCTTCTATATACTGCCAAAAAGTCATATTTTTTTTAAGTAAAATGGAGTTTATATTTTTCTTAGCTATTTTTTTTGTGAGAAGCTCATGGATTTTTGTGTTTTCGTTATAAAAGGCCATATATATAGGGCTTACATTAAATAAATTTTCACTCATTAAAAGTGGAATGGTTTGAGGGATTTGTAAAAAAATTTTTAAAGCTTTTAATTGAGTTTCATGGCTTATAGTAGAATTTGTAAAAAAGAAAAAAGAGTGTAAAATATTATCTCCTGTGGGAAGTTTTAGATTAAAATTGATTTCTTTTTTAATTGTATTTTCTATGATATTCAGCTTTCCTGTTCCTAAAAGATGATGGGAAATGATAAGAGCCTTGTTAGATTCACTTTTAAAATTTTCTTCTTCTATAAGATAAGGATTTATTTTGATTCTTATTTCATTAAAAAACAAAGCATCATTGATAGAGATTTTAAGACCTTCCATTAAGTTAAAGATTTTTTCTTCTAAAGCGCCATGATGAATAAGATATAAAATGACCATTATTTTATCGGCTTTTTTGAAGGACTGTCTTGCTATAAATTTTTGAATCTCTTCAGGATTCTTTTTACTTAAAGCTTCTTTTAATTCTTTGAGTTTTTGCTCAATGATATAATCTTTATTCTCTTCTGAGGTGTTTGAGTTTTTTAATTTTTCTATAAAAAGATTTTGAAAATGATTTAGGGCGATACTGGGCTCTTTTGAAAAAGATCTTAAAAAATCATAAAAAAATTTATTCTTATTTTTTAAATTATTCCAGTTAGAAATATAGCTCATAGGCATTTGATCTTTTGTTTTTTGCCAGAAAGCTTGATCTAGATTTTTTTTAATGAGCTGGGTTTTATGAGTGAGCTCTGGTTCAGATAAAGCAGAATGAGCCACTGGAAAGTAAAAGCCAAGAAAATAGAAAAATGAAATAAAAATAAGAAACTTTAGCATTTTACTTCTGGAAGGGTTTTTTACAATCTGGCTTTTTCTTTTTTACTATATTATTTATATCTTTTTTTTCATCCTGATTTAAAGAGCTTGGATATAGATTTGATTTCTTTTTTTGTGTAGAAAAAGCAAGTAAGGTTTTTTGTTTAGATTCTGTTTCTGTTTTTTCCATAAAATTATTAAAATATTCTAAGGCATTTTGTCTAGATTCTATAAATGTTTTTTGGAGATCAGCATGCATATAGTCTAACTTTTCTGTTTCTTTGTTGAATAAATAGCGAACAAGATGATCAAATTTTTGTTTTGTTAAATAATCTTTCCAATTAAGAAGAGTAGGAACATTATTAAATGCAAATAAATAATTTTCTACAAATTCCACTTTTTTAGTTTCGTGTAAGAATTGAACATCCTCTTTGAGTCCTAATAAGGCGGCCCACTCTAAAGGAGAAAATCCAAGATTGGAATTATAAGGCTTAAACTCTGGCAAATACTTATAAAGCAAATTTATGATTTCCTTAGCTGATTTTTTAAGAGGATCTTTTGTGTCTAAAGAGCTATAAATTAAAAAAGCCGTTGAAAGAGGATCTAAAGAATGAGAAAGCCCTTCAGGATATATCATTTCCATGGTAGCTTTAGATACACTTAACTCCTTTAGAAAATATTCCACTGCGGGAGTAAAACTTTGTCTTATAGCTTCTATAAAAGCACTGCTTAGAAAAAATTTCATACCCTTATACTCATAATAAAAATCTAAATTAAACCTTTCTTTTTCTTCAAAACTTTTAGATTCTAAATTTTTAAAAAATTTTTTATCCCTATTAAAGATAGCTGTTAATATTTCATTAGCTGTTGTTTTATCTTCTAAAAAAAGAAATTGAGAAATCCTTAAAACTCTTTCTTCTTCACCTTGTTTTAAAAGCGTAGTTAGATTATTAAAACCTTCATTAAAAGAAGAAAACTTTTCTATGGGGACAGAGTTTTTTAGAAAATTATATAAATTGTCTAAAAAAGCTTGAAAATTAAATGCAATTATGTCGTTTGCTGAAAATTTTAAAGATTTTTGCTTAGATAAAAAATTCCAAAAGCCATAAGCTGGTGCAGATGATAAAATAATATCTGGATCCATTTGTATTTGGCTTAGCTTTTCTTCAAAAAGAGAGTAGATTTTTTCATCCCCGATGTTAAAAGCCAAAAGCAAGGGAGTTACTTCAAATAGATTTTCATCTGCTAAAAGATCTGTAGCCTGAGGTTCATTTAAAAACAGTTCAAGCCCTAAGAAGGCATTTTTTAATATTTCTTCATTTATAGAATTTGAAAAAAGAAAGTGAAAAAAAGAGTGTAAAATATTATCTTTTGTTAATGAGTATTGTGAATTGAAATCCAATTCTTTTTTTAACAGAGCTTTTATGATAGGAGGCTTTATTGTTCCCATAAGATGGTGAGAAAGAATAAAAGCCTGCTTATTTTTCAGATTTTTATCTGATGAAACAGATACAGCTTTTATTTCATTAAAAGTGAGACTGTCATTAACAGAAATTTGAAGAGCTGACATTAAATCAAAAATTTTTTCTTCTAAAGCGCCATGATGAATAAGATATAAAATGACCATCATTTTATCGGCTTTTGTGAAAGCCTGCTCTTTT
>JAPORL010000183.1 GCA_026712605.1 Pseudobdellovibrionaceae bacterium
TGTATGACAGATTTCATTTTTTGCAATAAAACTGGAATATTATATCCCGTTCTGGCGCTGATAAAAATAAAATTTTCACAGTGAGCAGGGACAATTCTTTCTGTAGGAGATAGCAGGTCAGTTTTATTAAAAATGTAAATGACTGGTTTTGTATTCCAGCCAAACTCTTCAATGAGCTTTTCTACAACTTGAATGTGCTTATTTCTTTTTGGATTTGAAATGTCCACAACATGAAGTATCACATCAGACACATCAGATTCTTCTAAAGTGGCTTTAAAAGCAGATATCAGATGCGTAGGGAGATCACGGATAAAACCAACAGTATCTGTTATAACAGCAGGTGAGCCATTAGGTATAAAAAGCTTTCTGGTTTTTGGATCTAAGGTCATAAAAGCTTGATCTTTTGTAGGGGCATTGGACTTTGTTAAACAATTCAAAAGAGTGCTTTTGCCAGAATTAGTGTATCCAATTAAGGAAAAGGAAGGTATTTCTTTTTTTAGTCTAACTTGTCGGTGTTGTTTTCTATTGTTTTTTACTTTTTCTAATTTTTCTTTGATTCTTTTTATTTTAATTTGAGCTTGTCTTCTATCTATTTCTAGAGCTTTTTCTCCAGGACCTTTAACGGCTTTTCCTCCAGCTTGACGAGAAAGAGAACCGAGCCATGCTCCCACCATTCTAGGCATTTGATCCATGAGTTGAGCTAATTCTACTTGTAGTTTTCCTTCATGACTTTGAGCACGACTGGCGAAAATTTCTAAAATTAACTGTGTTCGATCTAAAACATGAATGTTTAAAAACTTTTCTAAGTTACGAGTTTGAACTCCAGATAAACTGTGATCAAAAACAACATAATTAGGTTTGAGTTCTTTTATTTTAGTTTCTAATTCTTGTCTTTTGCCTGCTCCAATTAGAAAAGCGGTATCAATTTGTTTTAGATTTTGTTTTATTTTGTAGATGGGGTGAAGATTAACTGCTACAGCGAGTTCTGTGAGTTCCTCTAAATTTTCTTTAAATACAGAAGATTTTGCATTTTTTACAGCGCTCACTAAAATCGCTGTTTGTCCTTTTTTTATAATTTGCAAATTTATTCCTTACATGAATTACTTAAATTTTTTAACTAGACTTTTGAAATGATCTCCTCTTTCTATGTAGGAGTTAAATATATCAAAGCTTGGACAGCCCGGAGACAGTAAAACAGTGTCATGGATACGCGATTTATGATAGCTAATAAAAACGGCTTCATCAAAAGTTCCTATTAAAAAAGTTTCTGTGCAGTCACCAATATGTCTATTGATGTTTTCTTTAGCTTCTCCTACAAGAATAAGATTTTTAACTTTTTTTCTTATACTATCAGCTAGAGGCTTGTAGTTGAGACCTGTGTTTTTTCCTCCCATAATCAAGATAACATTTTCGTCAAAAGCATCTAAAGCGCGACTCACAGCTAAAACATTAGTTGCTTTAGAATCGTTATAAAAATTAACACCTCCAACCCTACGCACATATTCTATTCTATGAGGACTGCCTTTATATTCATCAATTCCTCTTTGTATACTCATCCACTCTCCTCCGTGCTCTTTAGCAATTAAAATAGCGGCCATAATATTTTCAGAAGAGTGTTTCCCTCTAAGAGGAGTGTTTTTTAAACTGTAATATTCAATTTCTGGTCTTGTTCTTAATTGAATTTCATCTCCAATCATAACAGCTCCTCCAATATTCATAATTTGAGGTTTTAAACTTTTTCTGGTAGAGAAGTAAAAAATTATTCCTTTTTGCACTAAAGGATCTCTTGCTATTTCTATAACCGCATTGTTGTCTGCATTTAAAATACTAGTGGTATTTTCGGAAGTATTTGTAAAAACTTTTCGTTTAGCTTGCATGTAATCTTGCATATTACTGTATCTATCTAAATGATTTTGCGCTAAGTTTGTAAATACAATATTTTTTGCTCGCATTTCTTCTACATGCTCTAACATAAAGCTAGAGGCTTCTATTAAAATAACATCCGCTTTTTTATCTTCGCAAAGATATTGGCTTAGAGGTCTTTTATAATTCCCACCAGTCCATACATTGATATTTGATTTTTGTAAAAATAACTCGGCAAGCTCTAATACTGTTGTTTTTCCATTAGTGCCTGTAATGACAGTCATAGGCTCTTTTACAAAACGGGAAGCAAATTCAAATTCACCTGTTACTTTAACTCCATGACTTTTAATATAATCAAAAATTTTTAGATGAAAAGGTACGCCAGGGCTTAATATTACATAATCTTGTTGAATTAGACTTTTAGGGTTATGTCCTTCTAATTCAAATTTAATAGGAAGTCCTTTGACTTCTTCTAAAGAGCCAGCTAGTTCAGCCTCTGATTTATGATCGCTAATTAACAATTCGGAACCATGTTTTAGGAGAAATCGGGAGAGAGCTATTCCTGTTTTACCTAGACCGATAACAGCTATTTTTTTTCCTTTTAGCTCACTCAGTTCCATTGACATAATATACAACCTCTAAAATTTAAAATTATTATACTAATACAGTCTTCTTCTTTTATGCAACATATTATTTAACGAATTTTTAAAGCGGCTAAACTAAAAACCGCTAGTAAAATAGAAATGATCCAAAAACGAACAATGATTTTAGATTCTGCTATTCCATTTAATTCAAAATGATGATGTAAGGGAGTCATTTTAAATATTCTTTTTTTAGTTAGTTTATAAGATAGCACTTGAAATATAACAGATAGAGCTTCTGCTACAAAAATACCCCCTAAAATAACTAATAAAAACTCATTTTTTGTTAAGACAGCTGTTATGCCTAAGAAACTGCCTAAGCCTAAAGAGCCCACATCTCCCATAAAGACTTGAGCAGGGTAAGAATTATACCATAAAAAACCCAAACAGCAGGCTACAATAGAAGCTGACAAAGGAACCAACTCTCCTGCTCCCATTATAAAGGGTATGTTTAAATATTCTGCCAACTCATAGTGTCCAGCTAAATAAGATAAAATGCAAAGCGTACCAGCGCAAATCATCACAGGAAAAATAGCCAGCCCATCCAGCCCATCTGTTAAATTAACAGCATTGGCGCAACCTGTAATTACAAAAGCTCCAAAAAGAATATAAGCCCAACCTATATCTAAGCTAAAATCTTTTAGAAAAGGAAAGTGCATTTCAGTGGAAATATAACCTTGATAACTGAGATAAAATAGAACTAAGCATGAAAGAGAAAGCTCAAGGAGTATTCTCCAGCGAACTTTCATTCCAGAGCAATTTTCTTTTTTTAATTTGAGCAGATCATCCCATAAGCCAATAAGAGCAAAACCATAAACTAAAACTAGGCTGGCGATCACTAGAGTTTCAGACAGATCAATCCATAACAAACAAACAGGAAGAAGGCTTAGTAATATAAAACTTCCACCCATGGTGGGAGTGCCCTTCTTTTTTTGATGAGAACTGGGACCATCTGTATTGATACGCTCTCCCCAGCCATTGATATTTTTTATAAAAAAATAAGATAAAAATAAACAGATAAAAAAAGAGGTAAAAAAAGCTAAAAAAGAGCGAAAAGTAATATATTGAAAAAGATTAAAAATAGGAAAGTGGGAGGAAAACTCAAAAAGCAATTTGTAGATCATATTAGCTTGTTTTTATAAAATTTTTGCTCATTTTAAGTTTATTTATAATTTTTAAAACAGATTTTTAATGTAAAAGCAATAAATTATAAGGCTTATCTGGGAAATTTACTAAAAATATAAAATTTTTTGCAAAATAATATTTCTACTATTAAATTACATTGGAATTGTGTTGAAAAATTATATTAAAAAAAATCCTTTTTTTCTAGCCCCTATGGCTGGTGTAACCGATCAGCCTTTTCGCTCCTTTATGAGAGAAATGGGCTGTGGTGTAATGACTTCTGAATTAGTTTCGGCTCGCGCTTTGCAAGAAAATAACAAGAGAAGTCTTCAATTGATGGAATTTGAAAAAAGCCACTCGCCTTATGGGATTCAGATTTTTGGTGAAGACCCTTACATTATTGGAGAGGGAGCTAAAAGGGCCGAAGAGTTTGGAGCTGATTTTATAGATTTAAACTTAGGTTGTCCGGTGAATAAAATTATAAAAAAAGGAGCTGGTTCTGCTCTCTTAAAAGATTTAAACAAGCTTGCAAAAGTTTTAAATATTTTAAAAAATAGTGTTCAAATTCCTGTCTCTTTAAAAGTGAGAACAGGTTGGGATGAAAAAAACTTAAATGCCGATCAAGTTGCTCATATTGCTTATGAAGAAGGTTTTGAGTGGATGAGCATTCATGGTCGGACAAGAGCGCAGGCTTATTCCGGTAAGGCAGATTGGAATTATATAAAACAAATCCAGTCTCAAACAGATTTAGATGTTGTAGGAAATGGAGATTTAATTTCAGGTCAGCAGGCTTATTCTGCTTTAAAGTTTAGCGAGTGTTTTGCTGTTATGATTGGCAGAGGCTGTTTAAATGACCCTTGGATTTTTTTATCGGCTAGAGAGCGTTTAGAAAAAGAAAGTGTCAAGTCCAACTTAAAATCCAATAAAGCAATTAGAGAATTAAAGGAGCAGAAAGAAAATTTACAAACAAGAGAAACTCAAAATAGAGATTACAGTTTAGCCCTTTTCCGATTAAAAAATCACTTAGAAAATTTTTATGATGAAAGGCTATTTATGTTGCAGTTTAAAAAATTTTCAGCTTGGTTTTCTTCTGGATTTCCCAATTCCACAGAATTTCGCAAAAGCCTTTTTCAAGAAAAAAACAAGCAGTCTTTAATAGAAAAAACAGAAGAATATTTTAATCAAAGCCAATCCTTTAAAAAACCAGAGCCAGTTTACGAGCCTTTTTTAATGCAAGGGCATGGTTAGATTTTAGATAAGTTTCTTGTGGAATTTTCTTGATTTTTTTATTCCTATTTAAGTATCTTGATTAAAAGCTTATAAGATAGAAAGCTAAAAGCGAGTTCGGATTTGAACACATAGCGACTGCAAGTCGCTATATGGCAAACCGCATGTTTGAAAATTTAAAGCTTA
>JAPORL010000217.1 GCA_026712605.1 Pseudobdellovibrionaceae bacterium
ATGCATTCTAACAAAAAGCGATCTTCAGTCGCTATTGTGCCTCAAAGCCGAACTCGTTTTAATCCTGATATTTACAAAATTTTAATCAAGATACTATTATATTAATTATAATAGTGTCCAAAACTAAACATGCATTCTAACAAAAAGCGATCTTCAGTCGCTATTGTGCCTCAAAGCCGAACTCTTTTTTAGCTTTGTATCTTATAAGCTTTTCACACAAAGTTCAAAATCAATTTAGATACAACAAGTTTTTCTTATGAATAAGAATTCTCTAATCGTTAGGATTTTTAACAGACATATCTTCATCAGAAAAATCAACAGAAGACTCAAAGGGTGAAGATAGTTTTTCTTCCATAGAGCTATCTGTCCAATCCATACTGATTTGATTATCTAATTGTCTATTTCCATCTATTATGTTTTGATTACTTTCATATTCTTTAGCTTTAGATAATAATATATCTCTAGCAGAAGCTATTTTTTTATTGTCACTCGCTGTATTAACTTTTTCAACAGATTCCTCTTTTAGATTAGCCTTTTTTGTAGCTTGAGATGTGTTAAAAAACTCGCTGTTTTCAGCTATCTCTGAAGTTTCAGATTCAAGAAATCTCTTTTCATCTGAAGAAACATCTGAGCTTTGACAAATCGATTGATTAGTTTGTTCAAGAATATTTTTTACATCAGAAGATTTTTTTAATTCAGGATCGCCACCTATAAAACCTGTTGCAATAACTGTAACAGATAGCTTCCCAGCCATATTTTCATCAATTACAGTTCCGACTATAATATCAGCTGAGGGATCAGCAAATTGAGTTAAAACTGAGCTGGCAGATTGAACTTCTGATAAAGATAAACTCGGATCAGAAGTGATATTCATTATCATACCTGTTGCCCCTTTGACAGAAATACCTTCTAAAAGAGGTGAAGATATAGCAGACTGAATGGCCTTCTTAGCTCGATCTTCACCCTCGGCTATACCTCTTCCCATGATAGCCATTCCTTTATTTTTCATTACTGTTTTTATATCTGCAAAATCTAAATTTATTAAACCTGGCACATTAACTAACTCAGCAATACCTTTAACGGCTTGAAGTAAAACTTCATCTGTCATTTTAAAAGTTTCTAATAAAGGAGTGTCCTTTTCGGAAATTGTTAATAGCTTTTCATTGGGAATGACTATTAAAGTATCTACATAGCTTTTTAATTCTTGAATACCTAGTTTAGCTTGTTTTTCTCTTTTTCGACCTTCAAATAAAAAAGGAGTTGTAACAATCCCTACAGTTAAAAGACCTAACTCATGCGCCGCTTGAGCAACAAAAGGCGCGCCACCTGTGCCTGTGCCTCCTCCCATACCTGCTGTAATAAAGACCATATCCGATCCTTTTAAAACCTTTACAATTTCTTCATAAGATTCTACTGCGGCTCTTCTTCCAATTTCAGGATTAGCCCCAGCTCCTAAACCTCTAGTTAATTTAGAGCCTATTTGAACTTTAATTTCAGCTGAAGAAGCCTCTAAAGCTTGGTGATCTGTATTAACCGCTATAAATTTAACACCCTGAATTCCTTGTGTAATCATATTCTGTATAGCATTATTACCTCCACCACCAACACCAATGATTCTAATGTCTGCTTTATTTTTTTGGATTTTTGTATCCTCTTCCATGATAAACATAAGTCCTCCCCTTAGGTTTTAAAAAAGCTCCTTCAAAACAGACCATTTTGAAAAAGAGTTTTGTTTAGGATAATAAATTTTATTATCTAAATAAGCTTGTTGTAATAAAGTAAAACAATTCGTTGATTTAAAATTATCATAAGTATTTTGAGGAACACAAACAGGCTTTCCCAAATAAAATTCTGCCCAGTCAGTGAATCCTTTTATATAAGCAGTCTCTCCAGTAAAAATAAAGCCAGAGGATATACTATCTAATAGTTGTTTTGATAATCTTAATTTAACTTCCTCTAAAATTTTTGACAAAGCTTGCTCTAAACTGCTGGAAAAAGCTTTACGCGAAATATACAGATTATCTTGAGAGGTTTCTAAAGGCTCTTCTCCTTGAGAATAAGTATTTAATAAAAACTCAGAAGAATTATGTTTTAAACTCTCTGCTAATTCAAAAGATAAATTAAATTGAGAACTTAAAAATTGAGTCAAATGATAAGCACCTATAGGTATAGAAAACATATCTTCTATTTTATGATTTAAATAAACTATTCCTCTTGTACTATTATGTCCAATATCACACAGACAAATTCCATTCTTTTTTTGATCAAAGCTCGTTAAATTTTCTCCAAATGCCAATAGAGTATGAAAAAAAGCTTTAGGTTTATAACCTAAGTTTTTCAATACTTTATGAAGATCTTTACAATAAAGCTCTGGTGTACTGATTAAACGCACATCAGTTTCTAAACGCAAGCCTGTCAAACCTAAAGGATTCAAAACTTCTGGTTGAGAATCTACACTAAAGGCTTCTGGACGGCTATGAAGCTTTTTATGTTGATTCGGCAAAGAAATTGCGCATGCTGTATGAATAACTAAATCTATATCTTTTTTTGTTACTTCCTTATTAGGCAAAGCCACCATACCTTTTGAACGGAAAGAATGAAAAGGAGGACTAAAGCCCAGCCATAACTCTGAAAAAGAGCTCCTACAAAGTTCTTCAGCTGATGATAGAACTTCACTAAAGACTAGGCTTAAACTTTCAAAATCTGTTATACGAGACTCTTCTAAGCCCTGAGTTTGTTGTTCAGTATAAGCCAAAAGCTTAAATGGAAGCTGATCTGATTTTTTGAAAACAGCACAACGAGTAGCGTATGAGCCTAAATCCAAGCTAACTAAGAGACTATCGTCATTCAATTTAAAAAAAGCCATGTCATTCCAAAGTTGTTCTGTGATTATAATAATCTCAATTTATTTTTTTGACAATAATTTTTTTTTCCATACGTGCATCTATAAGCGCTTTTATTCGATTTTGCTTCCTAAGATAATTTATGACAAAATCAACATTACTTATTTTCTTCAGTGAAGGAGATGTTTTTAACTCTAAAATGAAGTGATCTGAAACTAAGTAAAATAAAAAACTATCATTATTTTTATTATATAAAATTTCAGATATATTTCTTACAGAAAAAGAACCTTCTTCTTTATTAAGTTTAGCTAAAATACTTATAGCTCTTTGTCTTAATTGTAAATTTTTTTCAAAAGCCTTTCCTATTAAAATCGGAAAGTTTAAGCTATCTTTGCCACCTTTTTTTTCTCCTATATGCCCCTCTTGTGAAACAGAATAAAAAAAATTATTTTGTTTTAATAACAATAAAAATGTAACTTTTTCTTTAAATAAAACTATTAAACGATTTGGAAATTTTCTTTGAACTTGAACTTCAGCCTCTAAATAAATGGATTTTATTTTTTCAGCCAATTCTTTTAAATGAATGTCCCATAAATACTTTCCTTTATAATTGTTAAGGTAGGTTGAGATTTTTAAATAAGATTTCTTATATGAAATTTGATTTTGGGTTTTTAAATCTGGTTTAAGCTCAATGGTTTTAATTTTAGAAAAAGAAAATAACAATAGAGTTGAAAAAATAATACAAATTACTGAAAATGTTGTTATTAAAGTTTTTCTTAGTTTTTCCATAGTGATTTATCTATTTCAATCTCAATTGCTCATTAAAACAAAACTATAAAATGAATAGGATAACTTTAAATTTCCCTAAAAAAATAATAATTTTTATATTTTTAAATATCCCATTCAAGTCTATTAAAACAAAGCTTTTGAACAAATCAATAGCTATTTAACTGTTTTTTTCACAATTTAAACTCGTATTTATCTAAAAGCTTGTAAGATAAAAAGCTAAAAACGAGTTCGGATTTGAACACATTGCGACCACAGGTCGCTTTGTGGCAAAACGCATGTCCGAGTTTTTAGCTTTTTATCTTACAAGCTTTTCACACAAAGTTCAAAATTAACAAGCTATTTCAAAAACTAAGTCTTCTTGAATACTTTTTAGAATAAAGATATAAAGAATTGATTGTTAAAATATATGGAATTTATAAAAAATAAAAATTTAAAAGAAATGAGCTGGTGGAAAGCAGGAGGTCATGCTGAGTTATTTTGCCAACCTAAAACAGTTGAAGAATTAAAAAGAGCCTTGATTTGGGCAAAGGAAAATCAAAAACATTTTTCAGTTTTAGGAGGAGGTACAAATGTTTTAATTAGTGATAAAGGAATCAAAGGACTAGTTATTTCAACTTCAAAATTAAACTCCTGTTCTACAAAAAAAACAGAAAACAGCCTCTTAATTACCTGTGGAGCTGGTTTACTTAAAGCTCAATTGATGAAAATTTTTAAAACTTATAAGCTATCTCCTGCCCTTTTTTTATCAGGGCTCCCAGGTGATGTCGGAGGAGGTGTCGTAATGAATGCAGGAGTCAATCGCTCTTTTAAACCTTCTGAGTTTTCTGAAATTGTAAAATCTTTTAAAGTCATGAATGCTGAATCTGAAAAAACTTATTTAAAAAAAGATATAAAATGGTCTTACCGTGAAAGCTTAGGTTGGGATAAATCCGTCATCTATGAGGTTGAATTTGAATGGCCTCTTATTGAAATAACAGATATCAATGATGAAATAAAAAAAGAATTGAAAAAACGAAGAGCCAGTCAACCTTTAGATAAAGCAAGCTGTGGATCTGTGTTTAAAAACCCCTACCCTCACTTTGCAGGAGAGGTAATAGAAAAGTCTGGATTAAAAGGCTTAAAACAAGGCTCTGCTCAAATATCTGAAAAGCATGCTAACTTTATTATAAATACAGGAAATGCTAAAACAATAGATATTCATAAACTCATTCAAATTATAAAAAAGAGAGTGTTTGAGAAATTTTCTATCCATTTAGAAACAGAAGTACACTATATGGGAGTTTGGGATTAATAAAGCAACTTGGATCCGTCTCATTTTGAAATTTGAGTGAAAAGTTTGTAAGATAGAAAGCTAAAAGCTCAGACATGCGGTTTGCCACAAAGCGACTTGCAGTCGCATTGT
>JAPORL010000073.1 GCA_026712605.1 Pseudobdellovibrionaceae bacterium
GACATTTAACCGATATTTTTTAGCACATACTGTTGCACTGAGTTCTTGAATTCAAGGTTCAAATCCGAACTCGTTTTGAACTTTGTATCTCACAAGCTTTTAATCAAGAAATTGAAATAGAAATAAATATGCCTCAAAAACTTAGAAAATTAAATAGATAATTCTCACCATTTTCTAATCTGTCTATTATTTTTTAATAGGTTTTATAATGAAGAGCCCATACTAAAATGAAACTCCCATGTTTTCTCTTGAAACTCTTTCCTAGGCTTATAAGGTAAAGCCCAATCTAAACTAATAGGTCCGAAAGGAGATCGCCATCTGACTCCAAAACCTATATTAGCCCTTAATTGATCTTGTAAATCAAAAGATAGTCTATCATTAGATTCGCCTAAGTCAAAAAACATAGCTCCTCTTAAGCCTGCTTTTTCTACAATAGGAACTTCTAATTCTAAACTATACAAAAACTTCTGCTCTCCTCCATAAGGTCTTAGCGCAAAAGTATCTGGATTAATTTTATCTTCTGAAATTTCATTAAATTTTAAAGCATACTCATAAGCCTCTTGAGATCTGGCTTTAGGACCTTGAGAGCGAACAGAAAAGCCCCTTAAATCATAAGGGCCACCTAATAAAAACAATTCTGTAAAAGGAACCTTTTTATTCTTGTCATTGGAAAAAACAGCTCCTGTGTTTAATCTATTTTTTACAACCAACTTCCATAAAGGCTTATAATAATGACGAAGCTCTCCTTGTATTTTTGTCCATTCAAAAAGTCCCCCTAATCCAGAATACTCTATAGAAAATCTCGTAAAAAAACCACTTGAAGGATAATATCGATCATTTCTTTTATCATATTCCCATATTGCAGATATAGAACTGTTTAAACCACTATTTCCTTCTAAATCATATATGTCACTAAATCTCATATTAACTAAGTCTGACTTTTGTACTAAATTATTTTCAAAAGGCGTTTTAAATACAGTCTCTTCAGTCTCAAGGGCTGGATCTTTATCCTCTTCTCCAGAGCCAAATAAAAAATCAAACACAGTGGAAAAAACGGGCAAATCTCTTAAATAATAAATCCTTTTATTAGATAGCTTAAGATCATTGAATTTGTATTTCAAAAATAAAGTAGAAAAATTTGTCAAATGACGACCTACAGAAAAAGAAAATCCTGTATCTTTACGAAAATAAGTCAAATAATCGTTAGAAAAAGCTGAAAAAAGTGAAGAATTGCCAGAACCTGTAAAACTATCCTGACCGGTATTAAAAAGATCTATTCCAAAGTTCCAATTACTATCTAAAAAATAAGGGTTTTTATAACTAAAAATAAAATTCTCTTGGTATTTACTAAGAGTTACATTTAAAGCAATGCTTTGATCTAGACCTAAAAAATTTTGTTTTTTTATTCCTGCTTGGATAAACAAGCGTGTCTGACTATTATAGCCTCCCGCTAAAGAAGCTTCTCCTGTATTTTCTCGCTCTGTGATTTCAGTTAAAAGATCAAGTTGTCCGGGAGAATAAATCTGGCTTTGAATATCTACCTTTTCTAAATAAGGCAGTTGTTGAAGTAGCTGACGAGTCAAATCCACTTTACTTTGATTAAAAAGGTCCCCTTCTACAATCTGAAATCTTTTGAAAATCACTTTATCTCTAGTATCACTATTTCCTTTAATGTGAGTTCGTCTTATTTTATAGGTCAAGCCTTTATCTACCTTAAAGGAAACATTAATTTTATCCTCTTCCAGTTGATCGGGAAAAAAAAGAGGTTGAACTTCTACAAAAGCATAACCTTTATTTTTGTATAATAAAGCAATCATTTGCATATCTTCTTGTAAAGCGCTTAAAGAAAAGTAATCTTTTTTTTCTAATTTAAAACGATTTTTAAGCTCCGAAGCAGAAACAACATCATCTCCTTCAAAAAACTGTTTTCCCATTTTAAAACGCAAACCTTCAGAGATAGAAAAAGTAACAGACAAAAATCTTTTATCAGAGCTAATACTAATTTCAGGGTCTTGTACTTGTACATTTAAATAACCTTTATCGCGATAATAATATTGAATAGCCTGTAAATCTCTATCTATATTTTTAGATTGATACACTCCACTAGAACCTAAAAAACTCAAAATATTCTTCTCTTTAGTTAATAAAAAAGACTTAAGAGTGTGAGATGAGATATTTCTGTTTCCTATAAAGTTAATTTTTTGTACTAAAAGTTTGGAGCGCTCTTTAATTTCAATAATTAAAGTATGACTTGGCTTATTAGTATCTTTTTTGAAAATATAAGATAGCTCAGCTAAATAATAAGCTTTCTCTTTGTACTTTTCTGTTATAACTGAAAGACTTTTTTTTAAATTATCATAATTTAAAAAGCTATACTCATTGATAAAAGATAACTTTTTCAACTCTTCTAAAGTAATACTTTTATTGCCTTTAAACTGAATTTCAGAAATAAAAATACGCTCTTTGAAATCATACAACAAATGAAGACGGTTTTTTTTATCGTAAGAGCTATAAACCTTAATATCGTCAAAAAAACCTAAAGAAAAAAGTTTCTTTACATCCTTTTGTACTTTTTTTGAGCTGTAAACAGATCCTTTATTTAATTGAATATGAGATTTTATAATAGAAGTCTCAACAAGACGATTGCCTTTGATAGATACTTTATATACAGTAGCAGAATAAGAAATAGATGTATAAAACAAAGTAAAGAAGATAATAATATATTGTGTCATAATTTTAATTTCTGTCTCTATCATTTTAATCCAATTTTGTTAAACTAATTTTTAAAAAATGGAAATAAAATTTAAAGCTTTAAAATAAAAAAATAACAACCTTATTGCAAGCTTTTAGTCGCTATTGGTTTAAATCTGGAACTCATTTTGAAATTTGTGTGAAAAGCTTGTAAGATACAAAGCTTAAAACGAGTTCGGATTTGAACACACAGCGACCATAGGTCGCTTTGTGGCAAAAGCCTGTCCGAGTTCTTGAGATTTGTATCTTATAAGCTTTTATTATATAAAACTTAAAATCTCAAAAAATAACTTTTATCACAACGCGAGCTTAGACACTTTCACTTAGACAGCCATCTTCTAGCTTAACAATTCTAGAAAAAGCGCCAGCAAAAAAACTATCATGACTGACTGTCAACAAAGTTAAATTAAAGCGTTTTTGTAGATCTAAAAATAAATCTCTGATAATTATTCCATTTTTTCTATCTAAATTTCCTACTGGCTCATCTGCTAAAAGGATTTCTGGCTCATTCATCAAAGCCCTTGCAACAGCTACTCTTTGTGACTCCCCTCCACTCAATTGAGAGGGATAATGATTAGTTCTTTCTTTTAGACCCAAAGTATCTGCTAAAAAATGAGCCCGTTCCAAAAGCTTTTTTTTAGATTTTTTTGCAACATAAGCTGGGAGACTTATATTTTCTAGTACCGTAAACTCCTTAAGCAAATAATGAGATTGAAAAACAAAACCAATTTTATCTCTTCTAAAAAAAGCTTTTTGATCTTCTGTCCAATTACTGATATCCCTACCATAATATAAAATCTCTCCTGAACTCGGTTGATCTAAAGCGCCCATAAGATTCAATAAAGTGCTTTTACCACTTCCTGAAGGTCCCATAATACAAATAGCCGATCCTCTAGAAACTGTAAAATTCAAGCCTTTCAAAATATGAAGAGTTTGAGACTCCATAGAATAATTTTTTACTAATTTCTTTATTTGATAGATAACTTCAGACACGACAAAACTCTTTACTAATAAAATAAACTTTATTTATTTTTTACACTAAAAGATAGTTAAAAAAATAAAATACAAAACCATTAATAAGATATTTAATCTTTTTGTGAAATAGAGCTATCAATCCAATTTAAAAAAGGAGGATAAGCAGAATTAAAAGACAGAGCGCATAGACCTGGGCATTCATAAGGATGTTTTTTAATAAGCTCTTCTGACATTTTTTGATAAATACTTTTTTTTGTTTTTAAAACTAAAGCTAGCTCTTCACTTTTTTGAATGGTTCCCTTCCATTTGTATAAAGATTGTATTTTTGGAAAAATATTAGCGCATGCTATTAAATTTGAGGATAAAAGATGATGACTAATATCTGTGGCTATTTCCTCATTAGGAACCATACAATAAACAAATAAAAAATCTTCTGATTTCATATTTCTGGCTTAAAAAACTTTAAGCCGAATTTTCGCAAAATTGAGAATCTTTCTTTAAAAATTCTAAAATTTTAGCTTTCCCATAAACAATTTTATTATCTTTTGATCTTAAAGCAGGCGCTCCCCCAAGTTTATAATTTTGAGAAAATTCATTAGGTGATCCTGAAAAAATTTCATAGTCTGTTTTAAAATTATTGAGTTTATCAATCATTTTAGATTGGCTAGATCCTGTAATAAAAAAACCTACTTTTAAAGATTGAGGTTTTTTCCCTTCACAAAAAGTGTTTAAAGATTTTAATACCTCATCACAAGAATGACAAGCTTGAGCCACTAAAATCCAATGTTTCTCCCCTATTTTAGGTTCAGCCTCTTTATTTGTTTTTAAATTATAAACGGCATTTGAAGAAAAAGATAGAAACAAAAAAACAAAGGGAAATATAAATTTATACATATAAAAAATAATTTATAACAATAAAATCTAAAAAACAAGGGTAAAAATAAAATTTTTTTTAATTTATCTTTAATTTTGGAAATTTATGTATCTAATGCCTTTTATTTAAAAGGCCTAGTTGTTTCTATTTTTGATTTTTCTTCTGTTTTTTCTGGTTTTTTCTCTTCATTTAAAAATTCTACACTAGAAGGCAGACTTTTTAAAACATCTTTGATTCGCTTATTTTCTTTTTCATCTTTTTCATAATTGATATCACTCCCCTTTTTAGAGAGTAAAGTCTCAGAAACGGATTCTAATGTTTCTCTTTCCTCCGTTTTTATATCTGAAAAAAGCTCTTTTATTTCATCTTGAGAAGGTAAGTCCTTTAAATTATCTAAACC
>JAPORL010000124.1 GCA_026712605.1 Pseudobdellovibrionaceae bacterium
CTCTTCTTTTACAGCAAGAACTTCAGCAGATACAGGTTTATCTTTCAAAAGCTCACAAATGTCTTTTATTAAATTTTCGTGTTTTTTCTTGGTTTTAGCGACTAAAGAAGGATTTGTAGTTACTCCATCTATTAAAGACAATTGCTTAGCTCGTTTAATCTCATCAATATCAGCAGTATCTAAAAAAATCTTCATAGTTTTTTTGATAGCTTGTTTTTTTTGTAAGGTCAATTAAAACAAGGGAGATAATTTTTTTTGTCTGTAAAGCAGGCTTAAATCATAAAAGCCTTTCTTTTTGCCTAAAATAAAAATAAGAGCATGTAAAGCTCCTTTAGAGAAAAGATCTCTATTTAAAGCTATATGTTCTAAAATTAGAACCTCTTCTTTATTTTTGATTGTAAGTCGGTGAAGGCCAAACTCTTTTCCTTGTCTATAACTTTTAATTTTTAAGTTTTTATGTAAAAAAGCAGGTAAATTATCTTTGAGTTTTAAAGCGGTTCCACTGGGTTTATCTTTTTTATTTTTATGATGAATATCTTCAAGAAGAATTTGCAGTTCTGGATTAAAAAGCTTATGGATCCATTGACTCATTAAGAAAATACCGGGACTCATGTTTTCACTATAGAAAACAGGAATTTTCTTACTCGCTTTTTTTAAATTTTCTTTTTGTTGACTGTTTAAAGCTGTTGTTCCGCTTACAAAAGCTTTTTTATATTGAATAGCCCAATCAAGACTAAAATTAAAAAAAGAAGGGGCTGAAAAATCAATAACTCCATCTATTGTTTTGTCTTGCCAATATTTAAAACAAGACTTTCTGTGTGCTTTTGCTGTTAATTTAAGTTGAGGAGATTTTTTTATCAGATTTTGAAGGCTTATTCCCATTCTGCCATTGGCACCGCTTAAAGCTATATGAATAATTTTTTTTTTGCTTTTTGAATTCATTGATTCCTACTTTATAGATATTATAAATCTCAGTCAATTTAAAGCTTAGTATAGAAAATTATACAATTTTTTTTACTTTCAGCTTTTTTAAGAAAAATACAATGTTAGAAAATAAGTAATAGCTGTATTGTTTTTTAATTTTAATTCGTTTTTTTGTTTGAGATAAAAAATTGGAAAAATAGCGTCACTATATTAGTGTATTGATTAAAAACTGTTAAGATATAAGGATAAAAACGAGTTCAGATTTGAATACACAGTGACTGCAAGTCGCTTTGTATCTAAGCGCATGTCTGAGTTTTTAGCCTTAATATGTTATAAGCTCTTCATGTAAAGCTTAAAAATTGACTATAGGCTTGACAATCTTTTAAAAAGCAATCAAATAAATAATATGATAAAAGCTAAGGCTTTGACTAAGCAGTATGGCTCTCGCAGAGCTATTTCTGATGTCAGTTTTACTATCAATAAAGGTGAAGTTGTAGGCTTTTTAGGTCCTAATGGAGCAGGCAAAACAACCACTATGAAAATTTTAACAGGATATATGGCGCCTAATAAAGGTGAAGTCTATTTAGATGGAATTAATATTTTTAAGGAGCCTTTTTCCGCTAAAAAAAAGCTAGGTTATCTGCCAGAGGCTCCTCCTGTTTATACAGATATGATAGCAGAGGATTATTTAAAGTATGTAGCAAAGCTTAAGCTATGTCCGAAAGATAAAATTTCAAAACTTGTTGAATCAGCTATTGAAAAAGTCGGTCTACAGGAAGTCAGAAAACGATTGATACAAAATCTTTCAAAAGGCTTTAAGCAAAGAGTGGGCTTAGCTCAAGCCTTAGTAAGTGATCCAGAAATTCTAATTTTAGATGAGCCTACAGTGGGTTTAGATCCTAAACAGGTGATAGAAATAAGAGCTATTTTGAAACAGTTAAAAGGAAAGCATACTATTATTTTATCCACTCATATTTTATCAGAAGCGCAAATGACTTGTGACAGAGTGATTATAATTAATGAAGGCCGAATTATAACAGAGGAAAGTTTATCTGCGCTTAGCCAAAAAATGCGTGTGAAAAGACAAATTATATTAAAAGTTAAAAAGCGAACAGATCACTTAATTTCTTCTCTAAAAAATGTAAAAGGAGTTTTATCTGTTGAATCCAATGAGGAGATTTTGACCTTAAATGCTGAACCTGAAAGTCAAATT
Organism: Pseudobdellovibrionaceae bacterium; assembly: GCA_026712605.1. Taxonomy (GTDB): domain Bacteria; phylum Bdellovibrionota; class Bdellovibrionia; order Bdellovibrionales; family UBA1609; genus JACOND01. The sequence continues at coordinate 2,138 of JAPORL010000124.1, forward strand.
AACGAAGAAGTAGCTAAAGTTGTGATTTCCAGCGATTGTGGTCTTATTGAATTGAGAGAGCATGACTTTAATTTAGAAGATGTGTTTATTCGTTTAACAGGTAAAAAGGATTAAAATGAATTCTATTTTTAGTGAAATAAAAATATTTTTTAAACAAGTGTTTTTAGTAGCCATGAAAGACTTTAAGTCTATGGTTTTAAGTCCCTTATTTTTTGCTTGGACAGGAATTTCTTTTATTTTTTTAAGCTATAATTTTCCCAGAGATTTATTTCGTTTCGCTATGACTTATGCTATGCCAGTTTTTGGACAAAATCCCAATCAGGCGAGAAACATTCACTTTGATGTTTTTGTAGCTCATATCTCTTATATTAATTTAATATTTCTTTTTGCAGTTCCAATCTTAGGGATGAAACTCTTAGCTGAAGAAAAACGAAACCGAACTTTTGATCTGCTTATGACTTCGCCTTTATCCTCTTTACAAATGGTACTAGGAAAATATTTTTCTTTATTAATGATACTGTCATTGTTTTTGCTATTTTCATTAATTTACCCGCTGTCCACTGGATTTTTTACAGAAATTCCAATAGGTCCCTTAGTTAGCTCTTATATTGGTTTATTTCTTTTAGCCAGTGTGTATTCTGCAACTTGTCTTTTTGCTTCTTCTTTAAGTCAATCTTTATTTTTAAGCGCCTTTATTGGAATGATTTTAAATATTGGCTTATGGTTTATTTCACAGGGGCAAAATTCTGAATCTTCTGTATGGAGTGGGATTATGGATTACTTTTCTTTGTCAGCCCATCTCACTAATTTTATCAAAGGCTCTTTAGTGATAAACTCTTTTATTTTTTTCTTGAGTTTGATTGTGTTTTTTCTATTTTTAGTTTTTAAATCTGTTGAATTTATAAGGTGGAGGCCTTAAATGAGCTCTTGGTCTAAAATTTCTCTTTTAATAAGTGGATTTTCTCTGATTATTATGTTTTCTGCTCGCTTTGTATTAGGGGCTTGGCATCCTATTCTTTATATATTTTTAGTCTTATTTTTATTAGGTTTTTTGATTTCTATTATACTAAATTATAAATTATATCTTGATTTTTTATCTATAAAAACGGCTCAAAAAGGCTTAAGTATGGGTTGGTCTTTATTGCTTGTCATTATATTTCTTATTTCTATTTCTTATTTGGGGAATCGCTTTAATAAAACTTTTGACTTAACCCAAGAGGGTATTAATTCTTTATCTGATCAAAGTTTATCTTCATTAAAAGATTTAGATTCTGATCTGATTTTTTATATTTTCTATAAAGGAGATAAAATAACTCCTCAGCTTTCTGCTATTCAACAAGAGTTAAAGATGGATTTAGCTCTTTATAAGCAAGCTAATTCAAAAGTTAAAGTTTTTTTTGTAGACGCTTATAAAAACCCTGCGAAAGCAGAATCTTATTTAGTGGATCTTCCAGATAAAAATCAACAAGAATTATTTGTTTTTGTAAATTATAAAGATAGAAAAATTCGAGTCAATATTCCTTTTTCTGAAGAAGATTTAACCTCTGCTATTATTAAAGCTAAAAAAAGGGAATTTAAGGAGATTCTTTTTTTAACTGGGCATGGAGAAAAGGATTTAAATGATCCCAATCCAAGCGGTTTAAAAATTTTAAACCAAGCTTTAACTGACTCCGGTTTTATTTTAAAAGAGTGGGATTTTATTCAGCAGGGAGAGCCTCCCAAAAAAGCTAGTTTAATTGTCAGTATCGGTCCAAGACAAAAATTTTTAACAGCTGAGAAGAACTGGCTTAAAGACTATCTATCTAAGGGAGGACAACTCCTTTTAATTTTGGATCCAAAAGAAAAGCATGGTTTAGAGGATTTTTTAAAAGAATATGGTTTAATCTTTAATAATGATTTTATTTTAAGCCAGCTGGGTGTTCTTTATGGGGGTCCGACTAGAGCTATAGGTGTTGTTTTTGATAAGGATAACCCCATTACTAAAAAGATTCCAGCTAAACAAGCTGTTTTTTTTGAAACAGCCAGCTCTTTGGATGTAGAGCCCTCTGCTTTTGAAAAGTTTAAATTTTCTTATTTAGTGAGGACTCATGATCAAAGTTTTACAGTTCCTGAATTAAAAAGAGATATAAAAATGCAAGAGTTTGAAACTTTAACTATGGCTTTATCATCAAGCTCTAAAAAAGAATCTAATGTAGAAAATAAAGAAAAGCTTAAAGATTTTAAATTGGTTTTATTTGGAGATAGTGACTTTTTAAGCAATCGTTATATTTATGATGGAGCCAATAGAGATTTAGCAATCAATAGTTTTGTTTCTTTAGCAGGTGAAGAAGAGCTAGTCAGTATCCGCCCTAAACAGCCTAAAGGCACAAAAATCAGTTTAAATCAATCTCAAAAAACGAGATTGGTTTTGGTTTATGTTATTCTTCCTTTATTATTTTTGTTAATGAGTTTATGGCTGTGGTATAAAAGAAGAAACGCTTAATGAAGCCTAAATTTTTTATTCAATTTTTTATATCTTTTTGTGTGATAGCTGTTGGAGCTTTAGCTTTTTATGAATATTATCAATCTCAAAAGGAAAAACAAAAGCAAGAAGAGCTTTCTTTATTTTTACCTCATGTGAACTTAGAGGAATTAGAATCTTTTCAGATTAAAAAAGAAAACAATCAGCTCATAGCCGAAAAAAAAGATCAAAAATGGCTCTTAATAGAACCAGTAAAAGACTTGATGAGCTGGACTGAGTTTTCTAGGTGGTTTGATTCTATAAAAAGACAGAAAGTTCAAAAAATGGATTCTGATAATTTAGATTGGAAAAATTATTATTTAGATTCTGCTCCTTT
>JAPORL010000114.1 GCA_026712605.1 Pseudobdellovibrionaceae bacterium
TGTTCCATGCCTTTTTTAAACCTTGTGTCGCTGTAAAAACTCCCCCCAAGGGAGGTCCTACATCTTGACCAAAAATATCTTTTAGATCGAGATTTTTTTCTCCATAGTGAAGAGCCATTCTTATTCCTTGAACCATTGTTGCCATAATAACCTTTTTAGTATTTTTTAATATGGAGGAATTTTAAAACATCCGCCAATCTGCATTTTCCCCTTTATCGTAGATGTGATTCCATATAGTGTCTCTTTGAGGGTCTTCTTCTTTCATAACCTCTTGTTGTATTTTTTTAGCTGATTCTTGATAATTTATCCAGATTTCTTCACTTTGTTTTTTAGTTAAAATCCCTTTTTTTATTAAAAGCTTTTCAAATCTTCTAATACAACACTCTTCCTCTGGCACATAATTAGCTCCAGATGCCGAAGAGTGTCCGTATAAGCGAGAAACTTTTGCTTCTATAAAGATAGGTTTTCTATTTTTACGAATATTTTTTATAGCTTGGCTCAAAACTTGATAGCTTTCAATAGGGTCATTGCCGTCAATAACATAACTTTCTATTTGAAAAGCTCTTGCTCTATCAGCAATGCTCTGACTACCATGCTGATTGGCATAACTTGTAGAAATTCCCCACTGATTATTTTGAACAGTTATAAGGAGAGGAAGCTCCTTATTAGGACGAGAAGACCAGATTAAACAGGTAGCAAAATCCCCTTCATGAGATCCAGCATCTCCACCAGTAACAACAGTTAAACTTTTGTTATTTTTTGATCTTTTTTGAACATAAGCTGTTCCTATAGCCATAGAATATTGCACTCCAATAACAGAAGTGATAGGCGCTACATTCCACTGTGGCAAACTGTAATGATTGACAAAGTTTCTTCCACCAGAAGACTGATCTGTCGCCTTATTTAATGCTGTTCTAAAAGCCTCCTTCATGCTTAAACCCATAGCTATTAAAGTAGGAAGTCCTCTATAATGCAAATAGAGCCAATCTTTATCTATCCCTTTACCCTTATCTACTAATAAGCCTAAAGGAATAGCAAAAGCCTCTTCTCCAGGACCTCCAATCCAAAAATAACTTAAACCTTGCTTATAGATATGTATTAAGCGCTCTTCTGTAACACGAGCTTTTACCATTAAATCATAAATTTTAAAAAGTTGATCTTTTGAAAGATTGATTTTTTTTTTCATATTTATAATAGAATTATAGATTCAAGTTTTTTCAATTTCTCCATTTTTATTTTTTCTTAAGCAAATTTGACTGTAACGATCTTTAACTTTTACTTCTAAAGGATAAAAGTTTTTATTTTTAATAAAAACTTTCAAACTAGGTTTTAAAGAATTATACTCTATAAAACTTTTAAGACCTATTGTATTTTTAATAACAACTAAATCTTTTGCTATATTTAAGGCTTCTTTTATATCTGGTCTTGAAAAATATTTTTTTTCATCTTCTACTATTTCAAGCTTTTCTTCTTTTTGTGTTTCTTTGTCATTTTTATTTTTTTCCTCTAGGACTTCAGCAATAGTAACTTTTTTCTGATTTTTTTCTTTTTTCTGAATCTCAGATAAGTTCTTCTTTATTTTTATAAAATCTTCATCAAAGGCAATTCTTTTTTTAGACTGACTTCTTAATTTTTCAATAATGCTATTACTTACAGGATTCCAATTCCGAGCTCCTTTAATAAATATTTCTCTAGGGCTTGATTTAAAGCTCTTAACTTTTTTTGATGGTAAAACATAATCTAAACTTTTTTCGTTAATCTGATCTATATTGAAAATACTGGGAAAAGAAATATCTGAAATAACTCCTTCTTTTTGTGTCGATCGGCCACTAGGAATAAAATATAAACCCACTGTTGTTTTTAAAGCGCCCATCTTATTCTGTAAAATTTCTACAGACTGAACACTTCCTTTTCCAAAAGTATGATCTCCTCCTACAACAACAGCCCTTGCATAATCTTGCAAGCTTCCAGCTACGATTTCACTAGCGCTTGCACTCAATCTATTAACAAGAACAACCAAAGGGCCTGAATAAAAAACTCTAGGGTCTCTATCTTTAAATATATAAGTTTTATTATTTTTTCTTTCTGATTGTTTAACAACATTGCCAACAGAAAAAAACAAACCGCTCAAGTTAACAGCTTCCTCTAAAGAGCCTCCCCTATTATTTGATAAATCTAAAACCAAAGCTTTTATTTTTTCTGAATTTGCTGAAATTAAAAGGTTTTTAACATCCTGTGTAACTGATCTTCCCATAAAACCAGAGCCATAAAAAGAAGGAACTTTCAGTAAACCTATTTTATATTTATTACCTTCATTATCATTTATATTATGATAAGTAATTTTAGCTTCATCTTCTTTTAAATTAATTCGATCTCTAATAAGTTTTACAATAAAAACTTTATTTTGTCCTGTTTTCTGCGGTCTAGATATTCTTAAATAAACAGAGGTTCCTCTACGACCCCTTATGATAGATACTACATCTTCTATTCTTTCTCCAAAAATATTTATCATTTTATTTTTTGACTGCCCAACAGCTAAAATCTTATCTTTAATTTGTATTTTCTTTGAACGAGCCGCCACTCCACCGGGCACTAATTTTTCTACAATGGTATAACCAAAGCGTGAGCTTAAAGAAGCTCCTATCCCCTCTAACTCTAAATTCATAGAGATATTAAATTCTTCTAAATCTTCATTATCCATATAGCTGGAATGAGAATCTAAAGATTGGCTATAAGCGTTTAAGTAATTAGAAAACCACTTAGTCGGCTTACAGGCAATAAAACTGTCTTTACTTTTTCTATTACACTCTCTAACTTCTCTAGGATTCAGTTGAGGTTTCCATGAATGAATCTGTTTACCAATATTATTAATTATATAAGAAACTTGATTAATTGATTTTTTTAAATCTTTTTCAAATAAAAATATATTTGCCACCTGATACTGAATGTAGCTTTTCATCCTTAAATTCGCCTCCTTTGAGCTTAAAGGATATTTTTGTAAATCTGGATCTCTCGTATAAATTAGGTTTTTATCAAATGAAAATTTATTACTTAGATAATCTTTAGCAAAAACTGTCCTTTCTTTTACCCTTTTAGAGTAAAGGTTATAAATATAGTAAAGACCATAGCATTTTCTCTTTTTTAAATCTGTGAACAATCTTGAATTTTTCTTTTTAATATTTTCTATATCAGATTTTAAAAAGTAGATTTTTTGGCCGTCTAAGTTTTTAATAAACTGATCTAAGACACGCTCTCTTAAACTATTTGTTAGTTTATCATATAAAATATGACGCTTTAAAAATTGCTGTTGTATATAATAAATCTGATCACAAGACAGTCCTCGGCTATAAGAGTAAAAAGAAAATATTAAAGCTACAAAGATTATGAGTTTTTTCATTCTTATATTAGCTGAATACTATTTTAGTACAGCAATTAATGAATAGTTTAGTCAATAAGATAGAAATAGTCAAGTCTGAACTTAAGGCTAAAATTAACTTAATATTTTTATTTTAAAAGCCCTATTAACATAAGTCTAGATTAAAGCTGTTCTAAATTATTATTTACTTTAATTTAATAGGTTTTTACAATCGGAACTATACTCAAATTTCATATATAGTTCTATAAATAAAGCTTAAGCTTTAATTAAAAGTTCTTTTTCTAAAGAGCCTTTGAACACTATTTGAGAATCTAAAACACAATGATCCAAAACAGTTTCATCTAAAAAAGAAACATGACTTCCTATAACAGCAGGTCCTTTTAATTTTAAAAAATCCAGACCAGAAACACTTTTTGGCAAAAGTACATTTTGATTTAACTTTTGACCCCAAATTTTACCATTTTTTAAACCAACCTTATCATCATTGAAATCAAAACGCTTAAAAGAATCTTCTAATATTTTTTTTACAGTCTCTTTATTTTCAAATTTAGAATTATCTTTTTGAAATAAACAATCCAAACAAAATTTAACAGATGAAAGATAAGAGCTTTTATCACCAGCTTCTAAAAGAATAGCTGATGGATCTTGATAAATTTTTATTTTATGTGTTTTTAATAAAGAATTTATAAAATCATGAAATAAGCCCGTTCTTTTTTTTTGAATACTATCCAATAGATAGCTTTTAAACCATGCCATGCCAAGCCAAGAAGAAGGATTTAAACCTGTTAGTTTATTATTTTCTAACTCTTTTTTTGAGCCAATAAACTTTAGGTTAAAATCTTTATCGTGCCATAAAGCTTTTTCAGCATTTCTTTTTTGATAAGGAACAACAAAAAATAAAGCTGATAAGTTAGAATTAAAAAAAGTTTTTTCAAAATCAAAAATATGATTTTGTTTAGAGGGAAAAAATAATACATCTCCATTAATATAAATAAAATCTTCAGTTTTTTGGAGCTCCTCTTTTAACTGATACAGAGTGCCCACTGAGCCTAAAGGCTCTTCTTCAAAAAAAATATTAGTTTTTTGATGCTTTTTTGACAAAAAATCAACTGTTTGTTTGAGTTTATCAGGGAATAAATGGGAGTTTAATAAAAAGCGAGAGACTTGGAGTTGTTCTAAATAAAACCAAGCTAAAGATAATAAAGGCAGATTTAAAAAAGGTAGGCTGGATTTAGGAAGAATATAACTATAAGGTCTTAGCCTTTTAGCTTTTCCTCCACACAAAATAAGCGCTTGTCTCATAAGATTCAGTCAAACATTAAAAAATTTATAAGTCTATTAAGAATTATATATGATTGTTCAAAGTTTTATACATTTCCAAAAGCTATAAAAAATATTTAAATTGTACTTAAAAACTTTATAAATATCAGGTTTAAAAACTCAGACATACGGTTTGCCACAAAGCGACTTTCAGTCGCTATCTGTTCAAATCCGAACTCGTTTTAAATCT